>CALHMG010000053.1 GCA_938034705.1 uncultured Gammaproteobacteria bacterium | reverse complement strand
CCTGAACGACGGGTCGGCGTAGGCCTTCATTCGGTTTCCCGCTTCGTTGTCAGCTTTGATCAGGGACGCAATTCGGGTTATCTCGTCTGTCATGGCTTCACGCTGGTGTAAAAGTGCTCGCGGTAAGTTTGATGGCTTCGCATGCGCGGTACAGATCGTCCATCGATGCACAGAGGCTCATTCGAAGAAAATGATCGACGTTCGATCCAAAGGCGGTACACGGAAGGATCGAGACATTGTGCTGATCCATCAACGCCCAGGCAAAAGCTTCTGCGTTTTCAGCAACTCTGGAGGTGTCGACCATGACGTACATTCCGGCTCGTGGGGCCACCGTTGAAATACCAGGGATATCGTCGAGCGCCTTGACCAGCAACTTCGCACGCTCGCCGTAACCCAGCACCATCTCACGACAGTCGTCCTGGGGTCCGTCAATCGCCGCGACGGCGGCGTCCTGGATAAAGGGTGGCAACCCGTACGTCATGCTCAGATTGAGCTCTTCAAAGACATCTGTCAGTGGCGCCGAAGCAACAGCCCAGCCTGTGCGCCAGCCGGACATGCGGTGGGATTTAGACAGACTGGATACGACGACACACTGCTCCTCGACATCACAGAAACGTGCGGGGCTTACGTGTTCGCCATCAAAAACAAAGTCGGCATAGACTTCATCACTGATGATCCAGAACCCATGGGTCCGCGACAGCTCAACGATGCGTTTGATGAGGGCTTCGGAGTAAACCGAGCCGGTCGGGTTGTTGGGGGTGTTGAGCACAATCGCACGGGTTTTTGGCGTGACCGCAGCGGCGATTTCGTCAGCGTCTGGCTCAAAGTTATTCTCGGGTCGCGCCGTAACCACAACCATGTTCGCTCCACCAGCCGTAAACGTCGCCGGATACGTCGAGTAGTACGGCTCAACGATAATCACCTCGTCGCCGCTTTCAAAAAGACACAGCCCGGCTGAAAAAATTCCGTTTTGTGCTCCCGCAAAGGTGCAGACATTCTCCGGACCTGCGACCTGCCCGGTCATGCGGGTATGGTGACGCGCGATCGCTTCACGCATCGCAGGCTCGCCGGCCACACTGCTGTAGTGATGGCGGCCGTCGTTCATGCTCGCCACACCCGCCTGCACAATATGCGAGGGCGTCGTTGCGCTGGCATCTTCGCCAATGCTCAGGATAAGTACATCCTGTCCCGCACGGGCGCGCTTGCGTGCTTCCACCAGCACACCCCACGCGCTGCCACCATCTTTGCAGATACGTTCAGAAAGTCCGCTCACTTTGAGCTTTTCCATTGTCTGTTCTCTCTTGTTCGCGGGCGATCACGGGCGCCTGAACCCTGGCGCGTATGCTCACATATTCGGCGGTTCGCTCCAAAGACTTTGCGCTCGAGTGAGCGATAATTTGCCTTAGACTCTCGCAGACAACCACAAACCTCTAAAAGACCGGACGCATCGATGAAGACAATTGGAATTGGACTGTATTTTGACGAAATAGGCGCAGGTGATCGATTCAGAACGCTCAAGCGAACCATCACCGAAGCAGACATTGTCCAGTTTATTGGCGTTACCGGCATGGTTGAAACGCTGTTCACCGACCTGACCTTTCACGAGGATCACGGCGCAATCCAGGGTCGGGTTGCGCCTGCGGCGCTGTCGTACACGATTATCGAGGGTCTGTTGTGCCAGTCAACGATGCAGACAACCGGCCTCGCTTTACTGGAAGTTGAAAAGAAGATTCTCAAACCGGTCTTTGCCGGTGACACAATTCATGCAGAAGTCGAAATACTTGCCGTGCGAAAAACCAGCAAAGGCAACCGGGGCATTGTGACATCGATGAACAACATCACGAATCAGCATGGAGAAACGGTCATTGCGTACAAAGCCGTACGAATGATGGCCGCGAGACCCGACGAAGACCCGCGATTCAGACCGTAACCCGTCGGTACCAGACCCGCCGCCGGCGTGCAGGAAAAAATCAATGACCATTCCGGGACTGAGTCCTGTTTGCGCGTATTGAGGGAAACTCTGAGGCGGTTCAGGCGTTCAAAGGCTACAACAGATAGTGTGGGTGCAGCGACGCACCCTGTAGAGATTTTGGGGAGTTGTAGTGACCACGGTTATTTTGGATACAGGCCTGCTGGCCGAAGCCACGCTTTCAGAAGGTGCCAGCTGGATTGCCCGGCAACAGTTTTCATCCGAGGCGCCGGTAGCTTTTTGTGAACCGCTGGAAACGGCCGCTAAGGCCCTGGCATGCTTTAAGCTGCTTGATCGATTTTCCCAGCTCGCCCCCCAGGATAAAGCGCATATTGACGCCCTTGCGGCGCTTCGTGCCGGCTTTGTCGAACACTCTCTTTCCAGCGTCAACCACATCGAGTGGGAAACGGTTCTGGCCAACGTCCTGTACCTGCTCCAGCGAGGAAACGACTACGTGGGTGGAGACGCACACGTCGGCGAAGTGACCAAGGACGTCGCGCGTGCAGATGGCGCACTTAACGGCCAGATCGTGTCAAACGTTTTTGCCGACACATCGAACACGGTTGACGGTCAAGTCGAAAACTTGTTCAAAGGTTTCGAACGCGCGGCATAGCCTGCCGGTCTAATCGTTTGTGGTCGCAGCGATGATGCTGTTACTCAGCGTTCCTACGCCTTCAATTTCGATATCGACGTGATCGCCTATCTGCAGGTAGGGAGACTCACGTCCGGGCACAGGCGTTCGCTCGGGCGAACCCGTTGAAACAATATCCCCCGGCTCAAGAATCAGGAACCGGGTCAGGTATTCGAAAATCTGCTCGATGCTGAAAATCATTTCGTGCGCATACATATCCTGCACCAGGTGCCCGTTGAGCCATGTTTTCATGTGCAGCTGATCCAGAGCCGGCAGCTCATCGAGCGTCGTCATCCACGGGCCAATCCCGCTCGCGGCACGAAAATTCTTGCCGGCCGCAACGCTGTGGGCCTGCCACTCCCTGACCGATCCATCGTTGAGTATGGTCACGCCGGCTATGACGCTCGCCGCATCGCCTGCGGCAATATTGCTGGCCTGCTTCCCGACGACGAGAGTTATTTCGCCTTCATAATCGTAGGTGTTCGACAGCGGCGTGCGCTGCATGGGCACGTTGTGACCGACCAGAGAACCCGCCAGCTTCGAGAACATGCTGATGTTTTCAGGCGGCGGGATCTTGCCGTGCACCGGGTGCACCTTGGGGAAATTGACGCCTATGCAGATAACCCGGTTGGCGTCCGGCACGGGTGCGACCATGGTTACCGTGCTGAAATCAACGTCAGCCTTACGCCCCGCAGACCACTGGCGCAGCTCATCAAGGCTACCCGCCTCAAGCACCTGCTTTAACGAACCAAACTTCTGCGTTGCATCGATTGCTCCCGTTTCGTCATCACTGACGACACCAAAACGGCTTTCGCCGTTCGAAATATAGCTCGCTATTTTCATCAGACTTCTCTGTTAGGGGCCGCGTGAACAGCCGACAGCCGGACTGTACGCATGTTTTGCCTGACCATAACGCCGCGATACGCATACAATCAACGAGGAAATTCTGGAGAACTCACAAATGAAACTCGACCACATCAACATCAAGACGGACAACCTCGAGGCGATGACCCAGTTTCTCGCCGACACCGCCGGCCTTGTTCCCGGTGATCGCCCGAATTTCGAGTTCGATGGTGCCTGGCTCTACGACGATGAAGGCGCTGCGGTTCACCTGATCAAAGTCAAAAATGCGGCTACAGATATTGGGCCGGTCGATCATTTCGCTTTTCGAGGCGAGGATCTCGAGGCGACGAAAACACAGCTGAACGATCTTGGCTATGAGTTTGCTGAACAAAAGCAGATTGACACCGGACTCGTGCAGCTGTTCGTGCCCGGCCCTCACGGCATCAAGGTCGAGCTGCAGTTTGCGGACCCAGCCCCCGCGTCGTAAGGGATCAGGCCAAATCATGTCGACGACCGTCGAAGTTCTCGCCGATGCCTTCAAGGCCATGGGCACGCCTTTTATTGTCGGACACCCCGGTGGTGAAACCGTGGAACTGATGGAAGCGGCCCGTGTTCGCGACATGCGCTTCATTCTTATGAAGCAGGAAACCGCCGGCGCGATGCTCGCCTCTACGTGGGGAGAAATAACCGGTTCGCCCGGCGTCTGCGTCTCAACACGGGGACCGGGTGCAGCCAACATGGTCAATGGTGTTGCCCATGCCTGGATGGACCGATGTCCATTGATCGCAATCACAGATCAGTACCCGGGCAAGACACACGCCACGGGTCTGCGACAGGTGATGGATCAACGGCAGCTGTATTCGGGCATCACCAAATGGAGCACGACTGTCTACGCCGATTCGGTGGAGCAGCAGATTCGTCGCGCAAGCCGCGTCGCGACATCGCCGGCGCCCGGGCCCGTTCATTTTGACCTGCCGTCCTCGGAAACCTCTTCGGTTGCCGCCACGCTGAAATCACCCGCTCCGCTCACACCAGATGTTGATCGCCTGTCACCGTCCGAGCAGTCAATCGCGTCGCTGCAAAAGCAGATCGACGCAGCGCAGCGACCGGTGCTGCTTTGCGGACTTGGCGTCCTTTGGGATCAGGCGACTGCGGCCTTGACTGAATTCGCCGAAAAAATCGGCGCGCCTGTGCTGACAACATCAAAATGCAAGGGCGCTATCGACGAACGTCACCCGCTGCGTGCCGGATGCATTATCGGCGGGGTTATCGAACGAACGCTCGTCGAACAGGCAGATCTCATAATTACTGTCGGACTCGACGCCGTGGAGCTACAGCCCAAGGCATGGCCGTACACGGCGCCGGTGATCGCGATCGCCAGCGCTCCGAATCTGGATGCGCTCGTGCCGGCAACCACTGAAACTATCGGCAACGTAGCGAGCATCCTGAATGTGCTGACAGATGTGTGCCAGAACAGATCCGGATGGGGATATGAAGCTGCCGAGTCGTTTCGACAGAGTGTCGTCAACGCTCTCGACGTGCACAGTGACGGGCTGTCGCCTCAGCGCGCGGTAGAAATCGCGCGGGAGATCATGCCAGAAGACACCATCGCGACCTGTGATGCCGGTGCCAGTCGACTGCTCGTCGTACAGAAATGGCAGTCCTATGGCCCACGCGAATTCCTGACCTCAAACGGACTCGGGTCCATGGGATTCGCGGTGCCGGGTGCCCTTGCCGCTCGACTCGCCTGGCCTACGCGCCCGATAGTGGCTTTCACGGGAGACGGTGGTTTCATGATGGCATTGGCCGAACTGCAGACGGCGAGCCGGGAAAACCTGCCTATCACGGTAGTCGTGTTCGACGATCAGGAGGTTGGATTAATCCGGGTTAAACAGGAGCTCAAAGGGCTTCCAAAACACGGTGTCGGAATCGGGCATACACACTGGGAAAGTCTTGCCGCCGGATTTGGCGCGAACGCGGCGGTTGCGGATTCAGAACATGCGTTTGCCGACGCGCTTCGCGCATGTGTCGGTTCGACCGAAACCAACCTGATCGTCGCCCGAATTGACGGGAGCGGATATGTCCAGCAGTTCAATGCACTGCGCGAACTTTGAAGCGATACGCAGGGCGCCACAAGGCCGTCTTTCCCACGCACCCAACGCCCTCGGCAGGCGCAACTGTGGACGTCCTCTCAAGGGCCCATGAAGGGCCGCAGGTGGCGTCAGGCAGCGTGCTCGCGCAGCGAACGGCGGTACTCTTCGAGGAAGCTGTCGATGGCATCTTCTTCGGACTGACCGGCCGGACGTGATCCGACTGATTCTACGAACGCCCGAACGAACTTGTCGATCTGCTGCTGATTGGGCTCGCGGTCCTGCATCGGAAACCGAACGTCGATGACGGTTGCTGAGGCATCCTGATCGAGGCCTGGGAAATTGTGAATAGTGGACATGGCGGTTGTTTGGTCTGGTGTAGATGCCCGAACATTAGTTCAGGAACGCAACCAAAAACACCTGTTCCCGATGATCGTGAACTTCGTTGACAATCTCTAATGCCTTACCCACTACGGGTTCAGTTTTTCAGGAACTTTCGCATGACGTCGCATCATGCTTTCGCCCGAACCGGCTTAGCCGCCACCGGTTCAGGTGAGACCTGTTTCCGACTCCACAGTCACGGATATCAGAGGTTTGACCGATCGGTGTTTCGGATCATCGACACCAGCTGTTGCGCTACGTCGACATGTCTGTCGCGCAGTTCGTCGATCCCGCCCGGACCCAGAAGTGCCACGACCTTGTTGGAATAGATGCTGACCAGCCGCTCGAACTCCCGCTCACGCTCGTGTCCGGATTTGGTACTGATCTGACGACGCACCGTCTTGCCCCATTGGGCGATGTCTATACCGATGCCGCGCCGACTCGCAAGTTCTTCCACGCCGTTGTTAAACACCGAGGCACTTAACTGATAGTTGGAGCGATTCACACCGTACTCCACGCCTTCGGCCGATACGGCCAGAACGTGGTGCATCATCATCCAGATGGCGTGTCGGGTTGCGGCAAGGCTCGCGGCATCGCTGATGAACTGATGCACCTGCAGTGCGTTATAAGAATCTTCTGGTGCGAGCGCCTTGATCGAATCGGGCACATCCGCTGGTCCGTCAATATCAAATCCGTATTCCGCGATGAGCGTGGTGTGAACGAGCTCGTTGACGACCGAGCTTTCGGTAATGAGCTTGTACGCGTTCGACTCGAAGTGCTCCCGTGCGGGTCTGCCGGCGCTCTGATGCAGCATCACGCGATCACGGCTGTTGCTCAAATTGATGACGGCTAAATCACCCAGACTGTATGCCGGCTCGGTCAGTTGGGCATCAACAAAGTACGGCTTGGCGTAAGTGGGTTTGTCAGGCGCAAAGATCCGGTCAAGCGCCTCATTGGTGGACGCCGTATCGATCGGCTCGTCAACAACCGGAAGCAAAAAGTCCCCATCGCCTTCCAGGCTCTTGAGATCCAGCAGCCAGCCTTCGTCGGCAAGCGCCCGGATACTGCGGCTGAGCGTCAGCACGTCGGCGTCTGGACCCATCCCGCGATTGAACAAACTGTGCATGCGGTCGCCCAGCTTCGACGGGTTGATCGTGATGTAGTCGGTCAGCGCGTAACCAATGGCGGTTCGGGTGCCTTCCTGTTTCGCGACAATGCGTGCAGCGCGCACCGCATCATTCAGACCGCGTACCCAAATCTGTTCGGCGGTCTCTTCGTAGTTGAGCACAACGGAAGGTCGCGTTGATTCAGTTGCGGTGCTGTCGGTCGAAATTACACAACCCCACAGCGGCGCGACCGATAACAAAGCGATCACCATATGGTGCCGCGTGTGCCGGGTTTTGTGTACAGGACTTCCAGCGCGCAGGCTCTTTTCGGCCTCTGTCGTGGAAGTCGAACCAACGTTACTCATTGGCAACTACCTCCTTACATCCTCTGACGACCACGCTACCAGAGGCTGTCGCGCAGTGTCTGCTCGTGCGCCACAGCGAGGCAAAGCGTGCCACGGAACATGGGAAAAATTCCCGACCGAGAACACAACCTTCACGACTTGCGGGTTGCGAATGGAACCCGCTATTCCGACAGCGCGGGGTAGCGCCAGAAACACGCCCCCGTACAGACCAGACCCAGCACCGCCATTACGGACAGCGCGATTGTGGGACCCAGCCAGTCGGCCAGTGCACCTATGGTCAGGACACCCAGCGGCCCCGCACCGATACACATCACGAGCACGCCCATCACACGGGTACGCTGCGCCGGATCGCTTCTGTTGAGCAAGGCGGTGCTTTGCATTGCGCTGAAAGTTCCAAGGCCAACGCCTGCAGCGAACAGCGCCACTACGCTCAAGAGGTAAACCTGGGACTGGGCAAACACAAACAGGCAAATCATGAACCCTAGCGCCCCGATCGCAAAGGTTCGTGCAAATCTTGTCAGCGCCATTGATGTTGTTGCAAAAAACAGCGCACTCAAGGTTGCTCCAACACCCTCCATCGACTGCAGCAGACCAATTTCACCCGCTGTCAGCCCGAGTGTATTTCGGCCGATCACAGGCACCATGGACGCGTAGGAGAAACCGAAGAAGTTAGCGATGATCGTCACCAGCATGACGGCGCGAAGCATCGATTCAGACTGGATATAGCGCAACCCGGCGACGAGACTGGTCAACACGCCCTCTCGTTCTACGCTTTGAGCGACCGACGGTACGCGTGCCCACAAAGCCAACGCAGCGGCAAACGCAAACACGCTCGCGGATATGAGGAACACACCCGGCAGCCCGAGAAAGCCATACACCGCACCGCCGGCGAGTGGGCCAAACATTCGTGTACTGTTGACCGAGAACGAATCCAGACTCATCGCCTGACGTATGCGCTTGTGACCGGCAACGTCTGACAGCACCGTGCGTCTGACCGGATGCTCAAGAGTCCAGACCACCCCGTTGATCACCGACCCAATTGCGATCGCCCACAGCGTAATGTTCTGAGTAACCGAAAGCGTAAACAGCACGATCGAGGTCAGTGACGCGATGGCCATGCCAAATGCGAGCAACTTTTTTCGACTGACGCGGGTCGCCAGTGCACCGGTAAGTGCTCCAAGAAATACGCTGGGCGCCATCCGGGCGACGAACATGAAGGCAACGATCAGCGCGGACCCGGATACTTCGAGCGTATAGATACCGACGGCGAGAATCTCGAGCCACCGCATCGTGCCGGTACATACGCCAATGCACCAGAACTTCAGAAACTCCGGCGATCGTAATAACTCTTTGGTGCCAGGATTCAGCGGCTGGTTCTCTTGGACTTTGACGGGTTTATCCGAGTCTAAGTCCAAAGTCGAACCGGCGGCCGCTTCGTTCTGAAATGAGCACTACTTTCGACGTTTAAGTTGAATCGACGCGCGAACGGGCCGGGGCCGTGGATTTTCTGCCGGGTCATCACGCGCCGAAACTGTCCTGATGCGAATAGATCAGCACGTCTGCCAGCGTCTGGCGTGAATCACGCAGGTCAATTGACGCAGGCTCGCGTCAAACCGCGCGTCAACTGATTGCGCTATTCGGTTACCCGCACCGGCTTGATCAGATACCACCCGAGGGACGCCAGAAACACGAGCAGCGAGAGATACATCATAACTCGCCAGTTGCTCGTGTAACTCGACACAATGGTGATGTCGTCAACCAGAATGGTTTCACACGCGCCGTTGCCGGTATCGGTACGAACCGTGCTGCTGCCTCGCAGCCCACCGGTCTGCACGTTGCGATATTCCGCAAGCCAGCCCCTGATCGTGACCTGATCGCCGATACGCACATCCCGGATTGCATCGCGCACATCAGGGTCATTGGTAATCAGATGATTGTTTGACAACTCGTGTCCGTTAAAGCTTTCCCAGTGGGCACTGCTTTTGGTCTGGACGTAGCAGGTGAATTCCCGATTCCAGAATTTGAATTCCGTCAACGGGAGATCCGTCGCGTTGGCGCCCCAGACGATACACAGGTCGGCCACGTTCAGGTTGTCTTTGGTCAAGCGATGGACACCGTGCTTGCCGCTGTGTAATCGATATGAAACCACCAGACCGGTGATTTCGTAATCGTATAATGGCGTGATCTCGTAGTCATAGTCTCCAACCGAAGCCGTCTGCTCCTCGCGTTCGGTTTCGACCTGAACGGGCTCGGCGGTCAGGTAGGACTCGACGGCCATATCGTCACGCAGTCGATCCCGATTCCAGAAGCTCATGACGAGTATGGAAAAACTCAGCAGGATTAGCAGACCGTTGGTTTGTGAGACAGACATGGTGTCCTGATAAAGCGCTTTTTGGGGACTCGGAAAGTGATCGCCAGTGCGGCGACTTCATTCAGTTTCAGCTTGGGTCATGAACCGCGCGGCACCAGAGATTCGCGGCGAAACAGGACATTTTCTTTTGCGGCTGTTCTCTCCAAATGCGCGATGTCGTCATTTCGCGAAATCAGCGGGCGTGTACACTCTTCTCATCCTCGATCACGGCAATGCGACTCCGACACATGCACCTGAAAACACTCGACATCTACACCTACAGAGCCTCCGTCAGCCAAACCGTCGTCACGTCTTTCAGCACCATCCCGAGTCGTGCGACCGCCCT
>CALHMG010000052.1 GCA_938034705.1 uncultured Gammaproteobacteria bacterium | reverse complement strand
GGCGATCTAACCAGTCCCGACGGCTTGCTGGCTGGCATTAACGCACTGCCTCTGCTGATGGCTGCCGTGAGTATCGTCGATGCCTTCTGGCGCTTCGGCGGTGAACCCGCTCGTCGCAACTACGCAATCTTTGTCACCGTGGTACTGACCGCACTGGTTTACCCTCTTGCCTCAGCGCTAGCTCTTTACTGGACGTCGAACAACGTTCTGTCGTTTGTATCGAATCAAATTTTCACGCGTCAAAAAACACAATCGTAGATACCGAACATGGCCTCACTTTTTCTAAAACGCTTTTTGCTGGCTCTTTGTCTGATTGGACTGGTTACCTGGCTGTTCACCCTGTTTACCTACCGCAGTGCACCGGACGAATTTTCGTATCTCGACCTTCAGCTAATCAGTCTCTGTGCCATCGTTGTCTGCATTGTCGAAGCTCTGATCAGCAGCATTTTCTCTCGTTCGCCAAGAGTGTTTGCAACACTTACGGGAGTGTTCGGCGTTGCCAACGTAATCAGTGGACACCTTGCGCTGAGCAGCGAATTCCTCGCGCAGCCAATGCTGATGCGTCTGGTCTACATTGCGATGCTGGCGACGGTTTTCACGGTCGCCACGCTGGCCGCCGTACGCCAGCGCATGGTCGCGACGGTAATTATCGCCGTGCTGTCCCTCGGCGGGTTGTATGTAGGAATCCGTGCATTCGACTTTGACCCTCAATCGAAGCCAGCAGGCGCGTTGCTTCCCCACGCCTCCCCGGATCTGCGTAACTTCGTTCGCACCAAGTTTGAAAAACGCCCCAATATCTATCTGTTTTCCTATGACTCGATTCTGCCTCGCTCCCTGCTGCAGAAGCATTTTGGCGAGCCTGAGATGCCGTACAACACGGTGCTCGACAAGAGCTTCAGGAAATTCCCCAACTTCTTTGCCGACGGCATGACGACTCGCTCGTCACTCAATTTGCTGCTCGCCCTGGACGCGCCTTACATGAAGTCGCTGCCGAAGAAGCAGCGCCAGACCTTTTATCGAGGCAAAACCAATTCCCCGCTTTTTGCGACCTTTAAGGCAAACGGTTACGAAACCACGACCGCCTATGCATCACATTACCTCGGTCGAAAAAAGGGACCGTACGTTGACAACTATCTCGTATTTCAGCGAAGCGCCGTTTGCAAATTCGTGTTTGAGTCAACCAAGGCGTTCGCTTTCTTTGGCATGTGCAACAAATCGATCAATCCGCATTTACTCACCGCAATGGGTTTACCCAAGCGACCGGACTGGATGGCGGTAGGGCCCATGGTTAAAGCGGTTACGCGCATCTCAAAGAGAGAAACACCGCAGATCATGCTCGCCTACGTGTTTCTCCCCGGACACACGCCATTGACCTACACACGAACCGAAGAAGAAAAAGTTGCGTATTTCGAGCGTTACAAAGAGCGCAGCAAGCTCGCCGCAGACGCGATCACTGAAATGGTCGACGCTGTCCGGGCCAACGATCCGGAAGGGCTGATACTGATCTTCGGCGATCACGGTCCGTGGCTTTCGCGGGGACTGAAGGCGGATACGGACGCGGAATTTGTCATCCAGGACCGCTACGGTGTCTACGGTGGAATCTCACCCAAAAACAGCTGCCCTGAAATATTCGATCGCAAGCGCAATCGCAATTTCAACACGCCGCGTCTGATCGCCAGAGAGATCGTCGCCTGCCTGAACGGCAACCCTGAAGAACAGGCGAAAATTATCGGCGACGTCAAAAACTTCAAAATCGTGCTCGGACATCGCTACGAAGGGTTTATCTACGAGTAGCGATAACGCGCTCGCCAGCCCCTATGACTACTCGGCCGTGCTGCCTTTACCGAGGAAACGGTCAACCAGTCGCCCGTCAATAAACAGCAATCCGGCCCCGATGATCAATGCGCCAACAATCTCTTTGGCGTGAATCGCCTCATCCAGGAAAATATTTCCAAGCAACATTGCCGTCACGGGGATCAACAAGGTTACGAGCATGACGTTGCTCCCCCCTGCCCGCACCAGAATCTTGAAAAACACGATGTAAGCCAACGCGGTTCCGAACACCGCAAGTGCAACAAGTGACCAGACGGTGTTCGCGCTGGGCATATCCAGCGTCCAGGGCTTATCGACCAAAGAAACAACAACAAGCATAATCAGAGTCGAGCACATGAGCTGACACGTCGCCGATTTTACCGGCGGGACACCGCCGAGAAATTTCCGCCCCCACAGCGCTGCAAAGCCATAGCTGAGCGCCCCGCCAAGACACAGAAGAATCCCGATTGTTTGTCCGGCACTGATCGACCCGTCGAAACCGCGCAAAACGGCAACGCCCACCACGCCAAGAAGCACGCCGATAACGCGGTTGATCGTCAGGCGTTCCTGCTGAAAGCCCGCCATGACGAGGACCGCGAACAGTGGCGTCATCGCGTTGATGATTGAAGACAGCCCGACCGTAATATAGGTCTGGCCGGCAAATATCAGACCGAACGGTATGACGTTATTGAGAAGACCCATTCCAAAAAAGGGAAGCCACTCCCGAAATGCTTTTGGAAGCGTGAACCCCATGTACCAGAAGATTGGCAATAGTGAGAGCGCCGCCAGAAACACGCGAACCATTACGACCGTCAGTGGCGGCAGTTCCCTGACCGCGACGCCTGCGAGAAAATACGCACCGCCCCACAGGATCGACAGCAGAATCAGAAAGCTCCAGTCCTGGCCGTCCATTGTTTTCGCAGTTTCCATCGCCGCATTCTCGCACGTTAGTCCGAAGCGACGGCAATATTATCGACCTTCAGCCGTCATTGCCAAAACTCGACGCAGATAGCGCTCGCGGGACCTGTCGCCTGCGCTTGGGCTGATCGATGGGCACGGACAACCGATCGTGGATAAGGCATGTAACCTGCCTGTTTCGACACGCGCACGTGCCTTCAAAAAATAGCCAGGATGCTCAGGAAATTTAGGCCTACAGAGAATGGTGGCGTTATAGTCCATTAAAGCGCAATTTCCCCGGAGACTCCGTCATGACCGCAAACCTGCCGTTTGAAACCCTGAAGACCCTGGTCAAGGAAGGAACGATCGACACCGTGCTGGTTTGCCTCGTTGACATGCAGGGTCGATTGATGGGTAAACGATTTCACGCCTCCAACTTCGTCGAACACAGCTGGCAGGAAACGCACTGCTGTGACTATCTGCTCGCAACAGATCTGGAAATGGCAACACCGGACGGTTTTGCTTCGACGAGCTGGGAATCCGGCTATGGCGACTACGTGATGCGACCGGATCTCACGACTTTGCGCCTCGCGCCCTGGCTTCCGGGAACCGCCATGGTGCTTTGTGACGTACTTGATCATCACCACCATGCCGCCGTCAGCCATTCGCCAAGGTCGATCCTGAAGAGCCAGATCGAGCGACTCGGTGCTCGTAACACGGTTGCCAACATGGCAACGGAACTGGAATTTTTTCTCTTTGAGAAGACGTGCGATCAGCTGCGTCGCAAAAGCTTCAGAAAGCTGAAACCAATCAGCGGCTACAACGAGGACTACCATATTCTTCAGACCAGCAAAGAAGAAATCATCATGCGTCCGCTGCGGAATCATCTCGTGGCCGCCGGAATTGAGGTCGAAAACAGCAAAGGCGAAGCTGAAACTGGCCAGGAAGAATTGAACATACGGTATGCGGATGCGCTGACGTGCGCCGACAATCACACCATTGCAAAACACGCCGCAAAAGAGATCGCCTGGCAGCAGGGGTTTTCCGCAAGCTTCCTGGCCAAATGGCACCAGGACAAAGTGGGCAGCGCCTCACACGTTCACCAGTCGCTGTGGAGCGATTCGGGCGAGTCACTGTTTCGAGACAGCGTGGATCGCTATGGCATGTCGACAACGATGCGCCAGTATGTAGCGGGTCTGTTGAAGTACGCGAGCGACATCACCTGTTTTCTAGCGCCCTACGTCAACTCATACAAACGTTTTTGCGAAGGCAGCTTCGCGCCGACCAAAATCGCGTGGTCTGTCGATAATCGCACCGCCGGATTCCGACTGTGCGGAGATGGCAGTGCGATCCGCATTGAATGTCGCATCGGGGGCGCCGATCTAAATCCCTATCTCGCTCAGGCTGCTCTGATCGCGGCTGGACTCGCGGGCATCGAGGAAGAACTCGAACTCGCCCCGCCAACGTCTGGCAATATCTATGCCGATACCGAGGCCCGGGATATTCCGAGGAATCTGCGAGACGCATCGGAGGCGCTTAACGGCTCAGCAATGCTCCGATCGGCCTTTGGAGACGAAGTGGTCGAACACTATGTCCGGGCGGCTCGCTGGGAACTTGAAGAATTCGACCGGGTGGTCACCGACTATGAGCTGATGCGAGGTTTTGAACGAGCTTAAGCGCTTTGCGCGGTCACGCCAGCATCGCCTGGATCTGTTGCTGCATCTCTACTGGTTCGTCAACGCCCGTTGGTAAATCATCACTTGGGACCGCTGCATCGGTAACCCGCCGTATCGGAATCACGCCAGCCCAGTGCGCAAGGGGCGCGTCCTCTTCATCGTCGTGCACACCCTCTGCACGAATTTTCGCGCTGGCCTGATCCAGGGGCAATCGGACTAACGCCGTGGCCTTGAGTTCTTTCGCCAGATGATCCCGATAGTCGTCTTTGGTTCCCGGGATAAGTTTTTGCACGATTTCATGAAGCAACTCGGGTTTCTCGTCATCTGACACCAGATGCGGCTTGCCGAAAATGACTACACTGCGATAGTTCATCGAGCAGTGCATCCCTGAGCGTGCTTTAACCAGACCGTCCACGATGCAAGTCGAAACACTCACCGGCACACCGCCTGCCAACAGCTTGAACATTCGGCTGCTGCGATTGCCGTGCAGGTAGAGCCCGTCTTCGATTCGTGCGATGGCAGTTGGAATCGATACCGGCATGCCCTCATCCACAAAACTCACGTGGCCGACGAGACTGGCGTCAAGAATCGCATGAATTGTTGGCTTGTCGTAATGACCACGTGCAGGCGTTTGCCGCACGCGCAGCATGGGGTCTGAAGATGAGTGACTCAACGCGCTTCTCCCGAGAATGTCGATTCGTTAATTTCGTGATGGGAGCAATCTGACGTATATTGGTTCTTATGGATAGGCACGATATAGCTAATTTGAAGGAACCATAATGTCTCCCGAAACCCTCGGGGCCGAATTTATAGAACGGCTCAGGCCCAACCCGGACGATGAGCTGCCTATGGTGAGGCAGCTGTATCTGACTCTGTATGAAGCGATTACCCAGGGCGATCTGCCCGATGCCCATCGACTGCCTGCAAGTCGAGAACTCGCAGCGCGCCTCGGCATCGCAAGAAATACCGTGGTGGCCGTTTACCAACAGCTGACTGATGAAGGACTTCTCTCAAGCCAGGGCCGAAGCGGTACCCGCGTGAGTTACAAAATCGCGATGTCACCGCAAAGGCCAAAGAGCCACTGGAGAACTTCGGATCGAAGTCGCACGTTTCGTGGAGTTGCGTCGAAACATCGCACGTTCGCGCCCGGACAGCCTGACCCGGGCCTGTTCCCCGCGGACGCGTGGCGCCGCGCGCTGCAAAAGGCCGCACAAATGCCTGCCGAGATGCTGGCCTACCAGGAGCGGCCGGTCGAGAAATTACAGAATGCGATAGCCCGTTACCTTGCTGTCTATCGCTCTCTGAATGTTGCGCCCGAACAGATTCTGATCACCTCCAGCACGCGTCAGAGCCTCGTGCTGGCGGCAAACCTCTTCGCCGATACGGGAGATCTCGCCTGGGTCGAAACACCCGGGTACACGGGCGCGGTCGATGCCTTTGAAACCCAGGGACTTGAACTTCTACCCTGCCCCGTTGACGACGATGGCTTGATACCTTCGCAATCAGAGCCGCCAAGAATTATCTACGTAACGCCGTGCTTTCAGTATCCGCTTGGCGTGACGTTGAGCCCTGCCCGACGCCAACAGCTGCTCGAAATGTCGACTCAGCACGGCACCGTGATCTTTGAAGACGATTACGACACTGAATTTCGCGACGACTCTCTACCTCGACCGGCGATGGCGGCCAATGACACTGGTGCCCGTGTGCTTAACGCCGGAACATTCTCCAAGCTGATATTTCCTGCGGTACGAGTCGCGTGGCTGGTATTGCCCTCAACACATATCGCAGCCGGCTATCGCGGTCTGAAAGCCGTGGGCGGCTGCGACAACAGCGTCAATCAGTTCGCGGTTGCCGAACTACTGGAGAACGGGACCATTGCTACGCATCTGAAGCGCGCGCGGCAGGTGTACTCACAACGCAGTGCGGTTCTCGTCGATTCTCTGCGTAAAGCATCGGAACTGGAATCCGAAGCCGCAACGGGAGGATTATGTCTCGTGGTCACGCTGAAGCACGGCGTGCCGTTAGCGGCGCTGACCGCGGCGCTTAACGATGCCGGGATCGGTGCGACGCCGTACGAGTCACTGCAGTGGGAACGGCAGACCGCAGCAAGGGTCTGCAAGAAGCTGGTCCTTGGACTCGGTAACATTGCATCCCTGGACATTCCGGAAGCAACAAACGCGCTTGATAAGGCGGTTAGAAAAGCTCGGCGATAGCACGGGAAAACCCTTCCCTGACAGCGCGCTACTCCCAGACCGATATCTGTTCAGTATTGAGTGCACGCTGGACGGCTTCGCGCTCAAGCAGTCGATTCGTATGGGCGGTCCATGCAGGATACTTTTGCGACATGGGTATTTTCATTCGGTTTCCCCATCGGTAAAAAACCAGAAGAAAAGGATCCACCACGGTATAGCGCTCACCTAACGCCCACGCGCTGTTCTCAAGGCCGCTCTCGATCTGCTGATGGGCCTCGGTGAGATGCTCTTTACCACGAGCAACTATCGATTGATGAGTGTCGGGGTCGGCTGAGAAATACTCTGTTCGCCAAATCTGCCGAACCGCAATTGAATGTACGGTGCCCGAAAGCCAGTTGAACCACTCAAGCGCTTTGTATATTTCATCGTTACCGACAGGCGCAATCCCAGCCGCCGGATTACTCATCGCGAGATACATCAGGATCGCGGGCGCCTCGGTCAGCGTGTTGCCACCCTCCAGTAACACGGGCACTCGCCCTTTGGGGTTGATCTCACGAAATTCTGGCTTCCTGGCATCGCCCTTGTCGGTCGCAATCTGCTCGAGGCTGAATGGCTTGCCAATCTCTTCCAGCGCTATGTGCACGGCCAGAGAACACGCCCCAGCTGAGTAAACTAAAACTGGACTGTCGCTGGTCATTTAAGCATCCGATAATGTGGGTAATTGTGCGTCCAGCGTGCATGTCCGATGGGCGATGTGTCAAACCCGGGATTGGATGTTCGCCAGCACCTGCCCGGCTGCGCGCAGGCCACTTTCGACGGCTCCCTCAATCAGGCCACCGTTGGCTCGGGAAGCCTCGGCGCCAGCAAACATGAGCCTGGCGTCATGCCACGCACGCTCGATCTGCGGGTCGCCATAGCTCGGGTGATGCTGCGGTGCCTGTCGATCTGCAGCGGTCGTTGTGAACTCTTCCGTGGCCCAGTCCTGAAAGTGGTACTCAACAGGCGCAGGGGCGCCAGCACCAAACAGTGTAGCCAGCTGGTGACCAACCGCGGACTCAAGTTCATTGGCGTTTGCGCGTCGCTGATCCGCCGACCAGCTGACAAACCCAAACAGCGCGAACAAATTTCTATCCTCATCGCTTTGATCGGCGATCTCAACCAGCGGCCCAACATGACTCATCGCCGACCCGGACAGACCCTGTTCGCGCCAGAATGGACGATCGTAAACCAGCAGGACTTTGGCGTGAGCGGCCATCCACGTCGGCCAGCGCGTCAGCGCTTTAACCAGTTCGTCAGGCAGGCGGGGACTGACGTCAAGCGCGGCGGCGATCGGTGCTGGCACGGCGTTAATGATGAAGTCGGTTTTCACCGGGCCCGTGTTGGCAACATGCACCTGAACTTCATCGTTCACCTCAAACCCGGTGACTGGTGACGACAGCTGTATTGTGTGGTCTGGCAGATCACGCGCAAGCCGTTGCGCCAACCCCTGAATACCGTCTCGCAGGCGGACGGTGTCAGCGTAACGCCGTGGATATTGGCCACGCTGAACGCCATCGTGAGTCTGAAAAAGGAAATCGCCAGTTTCAAATTGCGCCAGCGTCTCCAGCCCAAGATTCTGAATCAGTTCGCGAATATGTGGCTGCATTTGTGGCCAGATCCAGGCGGGACCAAGATCCAGTCGACCCGTGCCGATGCCTACCGAAAGTGCGCGTCCGCCAACACGATCGCGTGCCTCGAGAACACGCACGTCGATATCGTGTTT
>CALHMG010000051.1 GCA_938034705.1 uncultured Gammaproteobacteria bacterium | reverse complement strand
CGTCGCCCATAAACCGCAGTTGCTTTCGATCAATAGATTCGGCGAAGTTGACGTCAACATCACCGTGGATATGGGATCTGAATCCCCTTTCTTTATATTCTTCGCAAAAATTGATTCCGGATGTACCGGTGTGCAGGGATTGCGCAACCTGTTCCAGACCAACGCCGACGGAACTGTTGATGCCAAGACCTGTGATAACGACACGTTTCACGCTTTTTCTCCCGGAAGGTTTGGGGATGCAGGTTTGAATCGGCCGTAGTCTCGCTAACTTGGGGCCAAAAAACTAGCTGCGATTGTCGTAAACCGGCTTTAAAGGCATCTTGTGCTGTTAAACAGACCGGTACATCGCTCTGCACCTCCAATCTGACTGCCGCCTCATCTGCTGTCGCAGTCGCCCGGGCCTCACTGCCGTGACTCGCGCCCGCCTCGATTGGCTTTTAGCCCACCATGATGACGTGCAGGCGCCGGGGGCCGTGAGCCCCGAGGGCGAGGGTCTGCTCGACATCGGCCGTCTTTGATGGCCCGGAGATAAAGTTTACGGCTCGCGGCATTTCGTCTGCCTCTCTCAATGCGCTCCAGACATCTTCAAGGTGCGTTCGAAGCTGCCCGGTTTCGATGACGGCGATGTGATCATCGGGAAGAAAATTGAGCGTTGTCGGCGACTCGTTGTCCGAGGACACAACAATCGTTCCCGTCTCCGCGACAGCCGCGATCGCCCCGGTTACCGATACCCTGTCGTCCCGCGATGCCGGTCGGTGTTCAACCTGAAAACCATCAGGCCAGCGGATACTTCCGACGAGCCCGTTGCTCGCCGCCACCATCTTTGGCGGCAGCTGATGTTCTTCGAGATACTGTTCCACCGCTCGCGGCACCTCACTCGCATCGCGTACGCGTGTAACCGTTCCAGCGCCGGCGGTGAGCTTGACGACAAATCTCTCGATCAGGTCACCACTGACCTGAGGCCTTTCGTCTTCTCGAGCCACATCACTGCGTTGCTGCAGTTCGGCGACTTTGTCAGCGCCGAGAGACTCTGTACGACCCAGACTTTTGCGAAGGTCAGCAAAAATGCTGTCGCGACTGCTCATTGGCGCGCTCCACGGTTGCGGTTTTGCCTGGCCCAGGCCTGCATGAATGTTTCGCCTTCGGGTGCCGGAAGATCCCGCGCCTGAGTCCAGCCGCCGGCGAGGGGCAGTGAGCGAATGCTGCCGTTTTTGCGACCCAGTCGTGCCAGCATCTTCATGCCAAGGCCGGTGACGGCCTGATAAAGCCTCGGCTTTGTGGCAAGCCATGTCCACGCACCCAGTGAAGCGCGCACCCGCGATCCAACGAGCTTTTCTTCAAACTGACGAACCCTCAAGGCGCGCAACATACGCGGTAGCGGAATGCTCATGGGGCAAACCTCCTCGCAGCGTCCGTTAAGCGTGCATGCGTTTGGAAGGTCTGCGGCCTCGCCCAGCCCGACCATCAGTGGCGTGAGCACGGATCCCATCGGACCCGAGTAGACCCACCCGTAAGCGTGTCCTCCCACAGATCCATAGACGGGGCAGTGATTGAGACATGATCCGCATCGTATGCACCTGAGCATCTCGCGAAACTCGTTACCAAGCATTTCAGTTCGTCCGTTATCGAGAAGAACAATATGCAGTTCCTCCGGGCCATCCTGATCCGTATTTCGCTTCGGGCCGGTGAATACGCTTGTGTAGACCGAAAATTCCTGGCCGGTCGCGCTTCGCGCCAGCAATCGCAGCATTGTTGAGAGATCATCGAACGTCGGCACGACTTTCTCGAGCCCCGCGGTAATGATATGCATCTTCGGCAACGTTGAAGACAGATCGCCATTGCCTTCATTAGTTACCAGAACGGTGGAACCAGACTCAGCGACAAGAAAATTGGCACCCGTGATACCGACATCTGCATTGATGAACTTTTCGCGCAAAACGGTTCGTGCTTCGTGAACGATATCGGCGACTTCTGTGACCGGTTCGGTCAGACCATACTGCGCATGGTTTTCGGAGAACAGTTCGGTGATCTGTTCGCGAGTCTTGTGTATGGCCGGCGCGATGATGTGACTGGGCGGCTCTTTGGCCAGCTGAATGATGTACTCACCAAGATCGGTTTCCACAACCTCAATGTCAGACGCCTCGAGCGCCGGGTTCAGTGCCATCTCCTCGCTGACCATGGACTTGCCCTTGATGACGGTGCGAGCCTCTGCCTGTTCGCAAAGATCCAGAATTATTTTTCGGCCTTCTTCGGGTGTACGCGCCCAGTGCACGTGGCCACCTGCGGCCTGCACCTCGCGTTCAAATTTCTCCAGGTAGTAGTCGAGATGCTCAAGAGTGTGGTTCTTGATTCGCAGTGCGCGTTCGCGAATCTTCTGAAACTCGGGCAATGCCTCCACGGCAGCCGCACGCTGACCACCAAATCCATCCTGGGTGCGAGCAAGCGCCGCACTTAGTTTTTCGTCGAGCAGGGCCTTGCTCGAGTGAATCTTGAACTCGCGGGAAACCGGTTGCATCAGCTGTCCTCTGACCTCGTACGTTGCTCGGGTGTCCGACCCGCTATCGGCGACACATCGGTGCGATCAGCCAGGACTTCTGCAACGTGATAAACCTGAAGATCGACTTTATCGCGCGACAGTTTGCCAGCGATGTTCATCAGACAGCCCATATCGCCGCCGAGCAGATAATCTGCTCCGCTATCGACGGCGTTGCGAATCTTGTCATTGACCATGCGCTCGGATATGTCCGGATATTTGACGCAAAACGTGCCTCCAAATCCGCAGCAGACATTGGAGTCTTTCATTTCACTGCAGGAGAGTCCGCGCACGGCGGAAAGAAGATTTCTGGGCTGGTGACTGATACCGAGTTCGCGAAGACCCGAGCAGGAATCGTGATAGGTGTAGTTTCCGTCAAGGCTCGCCGAAATATCATCAACACCCATTACGTCATTAAGAAAGCTGATCAGCTCCCAGGTTTTGTCCGCGACCGCCTCGGCACGACCTGACCACTTCGGATCCTGCGCGAACAGTACGGGGTAGTGCTCACGAATCATTCCGGCGCAGGAACCCGATGGAGCAACAACGTAGTCAAAGTGTTCGAATGCCGCGATCACACCTTGCGCAATTGCTTTCGTGCCTTTTTCGTCCCCTGTGTTGAACGCCGGCTGGCCGCAACACACCTGTGCCTGAGGAACATCGACGCGGGCGCCGGCCTGCTCAAGGAGATCCAGCGCCGCAAAGCCAACGTTGGGTCGAAACAAATCGACAAGGCATGTCACAAACAGGCCAACCGATGGCGACGGGTTTTCGGTGGAGGCAGGTTTATCAACGGCTTTCATAGGGTTCGCACGCAACGTTTGAGGCCAGAATGAGTTTTGTCAGTGATCGCGCGATGTCCGGCAACAGAAATTTCAATTCACCGTATGAGAAATAGTTGCTGCAACCACAACGGCGCACACGTAGTCTACCGCGTTCCACCCGCCCTGCTGCACACCAGCCTTCCCCGGTATCGCGAGACTTTCGTGAAATGAAATTCATGTCGCACCCGCTGCGCGGACCGATCGTCCTGCTCATGTTGTTGAGCGCAGCATCAACGCTCGGTTTTAGCGCCTGGAGCGCGCTGATCAACAACTTCGCGGTAGAACGCGCCGCATTCTCCGGCGCCGACATGGGGCTGGTACAGAGTGTTCGAGAGATCCCGGGCTTCCTGGCGTTCGCCGTCGTATTCCTGCTGCTCTGGTTCAAGGAACAGTCTCTGGCGCTGATCTCACTGCTCCTTCTGGGAGTCGGAATTGCGATCACCGGACTGGCACCGTCGGTCGTCGGCATCTGTGCAACAACCATGCTGATGTCTATCGGCTTTCACTATTTCGAAACCGTCAAAAGCTCGCTGTCACTGCAGTGGCTGGAAAAAGAACGGGCCCCGGTTGTACTCGGACAGATCATGGCCGTGGGCTCTGCGGTGTCCATAGCGACGTTCGCTTTTATATGGTTCACCCATAAAGTGCTCGCCCTGGACTACATCTGGATTTACCTGATCACGGGCATAGTCATTGTCGCTGCCGCCGTGGTGGCGTGGCGGTGTTATCCAAACTTCAAGAGCAAAGTTGAGCAACGCAAATCCATGGTGTTGCGCAAGCGCTACTGGCTCTATTACGCGCTTGTATTCATGTCCGGCGCCCGGCGCCAGATTTTTGTCGTGTTCGCCGGATTTCTGATGGTCGAAAAATTCGGTTACGACGTCAGTCAGATCGCCCTGCTGTTTCTCGTCAACGCTGCGCTGAATATCTATCTCGCACCCAGGATCGGCAAACTCATAACCGTCTGGGGCGAACGCAACACGCTCATACTTGAGTATGTTGGATTGATGATAATTTTTACGCTCTACGCGTTTGTCGAAAACGCGAATGTTGCCGCTGCGCTGTATATCCTCGATCACCTGTTCTTCGCGATGGCGATAGCCATCAACACTTACTTCCAGAAAATTGCTGATCCTGCTGACATCGCGGCAACCGCCGGCGTGGGCTTTACAATTAACCATATCGCCGCGGTCGTGCTACCGGTCGCACTGGGCCTGCTATGGCTGACGTCACCGGCACTCGTATTTTTAACCGGCACGGGCATGGCGGCAATTTCCCTTGTCCTTGCCCTGCTCGTACCGAGAGACCCTCGCGACGGCAACGAAGTGGCGTGGCCCGCCTTAACGGGTCCGGCGAAGCAACCGACCGAGGTTTAGGGAATACTCAACGCGCTCACCGGTAACGGTGGTTTCGCCAACCGACAGATTCACTCCCCCGAGCAATGCGATTTCACGCTTGTCGAGACGGTACTCGGCCTGATTCGAAGATCCCTGTGCCACGTTGTCCGCGTCAGCGTTGAACGTCACCAGAACACCGTCAGTCAACCACATTCGATGAACTCTTTCGGATCCTTGCTCATACCAGAGCAAAGCGCGCCCTGCCCGAATTTCAATTCCGCGATCGATCGCCCGAAATCCGGAATTGCAAAGCAGTCCGTGTTCGTGGCGAAGCAGTTCGTCACAGGATTGTTCTAACGACGCGTCTGCGCGACCGGCAAACGCAAACCCCAACGCCAGCACAAGTCCTGTCACCGCAGAAGCAGCGATGGCAGTACGTCGAATCGAGATTTTTTTCATTGGTTCCCTACCAGGCATATGCGCCTTTGCAGGCAATGCCTAATCACGATGTTGTTGTCGACTACGCGCTCAGTGATAACAAAGCGAAGACGATGCGACCAGTACATTCGGTTCAAGCGCGCTCGAACCCGTCGTTAAGGCGAGGGATGTCGTTTCATACAGACACCGAAGCGACGCAATGTGCGAGTAAGTACGGCAACCCGAAACGGGTTTGTCGGGCTTGGAAGGCACTGGCGCCATCGACCGACAGCCCGTCTCACCAACAACGGTACAGCTTGTCCAGCCACGGGTTCCGTTCAAGCGTCCGGGTCACGCGCTTACCGAACAAACATCACGCCAGACACAGCACGTCGGTCCAGGTCCCGTGTTTTTGGCGGACAACATCCCAGGCGCGCCATCAGTCGGTTGAATTCGACATCACACACCGATAGGAAATTCTCCCGTAGCCGTTCATGCGGCGCAGCGATACCGGCTGTGGTGTCGTTGATTCGAGCCTGCACCGGATGTCTATCGCGAAGCAGAGCATCATCTGTTTGGTCTCCTGAATTGCCTCCAGCGGTCCCTAGTCTTGCGGACGTCGATCAAACGAGCTGGAGACCCAGGATCAGTGAATAACCAAAACGTTTTTGCCTACGCCGCCGGTGCAACAGTCGCCGCGGTGGTTGTGTTCAGCGCGATGTATCTCGGCGCCGATCAAACCGACCCACCTGCGATGCAGACCCAGCGCAGCATCATTTCAAGCGCTGAACAAATTGTCGCGGAGTCACCGGATCGTCGCATGCCGAATCGATCCGGCCCCGGGCAAACACGAATTCGCGTCGTACCCACCACAGCTGACACTCGCGCACGCTGGTAACGCGTGTCGCGGATCTCGCCCAACCTCGAACAACCATGCCGCGAACGACCTGTCGCGGGGGGACATGGTCTGTATACGGCCCACACCCATCGAATAGGAACCACCAGATGACAAATTCATGCTCCCCCCGCCGGCACGGACGGACGTTCACCCGCGTGTGGACGTCCGTCCGGGCTGTCGGCCTTGCAACTCTGATTTTGACGCAGGTCACGCCTGCCATGGCCGCGAAACTTACGGTCCGCGTCCAGAACCCGGAGACAAACACGCAGATCGAAGGCGCACGCCTGATCGCGTATCGGCTTAAACAAAACGGCAAACTTCGTGAGGTCAGCACGGCGCTGACCGACAGCAACGGCGAAGCAATTTTCAAACTCAAGAAACTTGGGCGCAATGCCCGCTACGTCATCAAGGCAAAGTGGCAAAACCGACGCCTGAACAGTGCGGCACTGAATCGAGTCTCTGAGCACGTTTTCAGCATCACGAGCGACGGGCAATCGATGGTGGACAAATGGCGTCCGCGCGTGCGCATCAAGGACATCAGTGAATCAAGCGCAACCTCGAGCTTCACCGTTTCCGGCATCGCAACGGACGACTCCGCGATTGATTCTGTAAGCGTGCGCGTCAAAGACAAAATCTATGGCAAAACCACAGTGCCCGCAGTTATCGACGCAACGACCGGTCGCTGGACAGCTCGTTTCGAAAACAGCGCTGTGCGACCTGACACGCGGGTCGAAATAGTTGCAATCGCTGTGGACGCCCGGGGCAAAAAACGCAAGCACCGTATCAAACGAAGGCTGCTTGTTGGACAAACATTGCTCAAACCTGTTGTTCTGAGTCACGCCGCGGATGACGAGGTGGCCGCCGAGGGCTTCACCTTGAGCGGCTCCATCGACAACCCCGAATCGCTGTCCGGGCTGACGATTTCGGTCGAAGACGAAATGCTCGGCACAACCGTCGACGATGTGCCAGTAGAAGTTGATGGCGACAGCAACTGGACTTTCAGAATCCTGCCCGAACACATGAGTGCGGGTGGTTCAATCGACATCACGCTTGCGGCAACGGCTGACTCCGGGGCGGTCGTTCAGACTCAGCTCGGACTGAACGTTGCGCAAGCTCCCGATGTCGACAGCGACGCACCCGAGATCGTCATCGCATCACCGGAACAAAACGCCAGCGTTTCGGTCCAGGGCTTTGATGTAACGGGTTCAATTTCTGACGAATCCGATCTTGAAAGCGCAAGACTATCGGTGCGCTGGCCGGATGCCGGGGTCGTTCTTGAACCCGTTGACCTGATCGTCGACGAGAACGACAACTTTGCCTATTCGATCGCCGCGGACACACTCGAGGCTGCAAACACATACGAGATAGCGGTAGAGGCCAAAGACGTCGCGGGTAATACCTCGACAGCAGTCACTACCGTCAACGTAACGCAAGAGGTGAGCGTCGAAAATTCCATAACCATAGACTCACCGGCGGATGGAGGAACCTCGGCCGCAACAGGCTTCACGCTGGCGGGACTGATCAGCAGCGGCAGTGACATACTGGACGCATCGGTATCGGTTACGCGCGCCGAAGAAGTCATCGTCAACGCCATGGCAATCGAAGTCGGCGCTGACGGCAGCTTTAATTCCCAGATCGAAACAGCCGGGCTGAACCCCGGCGACATGATCACGGTGAGCGTCACCGCCTCGGTGGCGGGCGGTGAGCAATTCACCCAGACCTCAATTTCCCGAATCCCGGAAGATCGATCTCTCGACACGTTGCATCTGCTTTCGCGCACAACATTCGGTGCGACGTCGGAGCTTTTGGCCGAGGTTAATAACACCGGTGTCGAATCTTTTCTCGACGCACAGCTCAATCCGGATTCGATAGATGATTCTGCGTTCGAATCCTTTCTCGGCGATTTCACGCCAGAAAACCCTGACGATCTCGCGTACTACGCGCTGGTGCGAATGGTGAGCAGCAGGCGACAGCTTCGCGAGGTGATGACGCAATTCTGGGAAAACCATTTCAACACGTTTGTTTATGCGTCGAGTGGAGACTTCGGGAACCGGCCTGAATATGAATTTGCCGAGAACAATGCTTTTCGCGCGAACGCACTCGGTCGCTTTCAGGATCTGTTGAACATCAGTGCCAAGAGTCCAAGCATGTTGATCTATCTCAACAACGTCGTAAATCGACGCGAGGACGCGAACGAAAACTACGCACGCGAGCTGATCGAGCTACACACGCTTGGTGTCGACAACGGCTATGAACGCGCCGATATCGAAGCCGCTGCCGAGATTTTTACGGGCTGGCACATGAGCGGCGACAGATTCAGCTTTAACTCTAGTGAACATAATCCCGCGCCCCAGGTATTCCTTGGCGAAACGATCCCCGAGGGTGGCGTTGAACAGGGTGAGAGACTGCTGGAAATACTCGCGACCCACCCCGGCACCGCGAGCTTCATCTGTACCAAACTCGCAAGTCTGTTCATCTCCGACAACCCGCCTCGAAGCGTGATCGAACGGTGCGCTGCGCAGTTTATTGCGAGCGCGACTGACGAAAATCAGCTTGCCGAGATCGTACGCTCACTGATTCTTTCAGAGGAATTTGCGGCGTCGGCTCGATCAAAAGTAAAAACGCCGATTGAATTCATCTCTACCGCGGTTCGCGCCTTTGGTGCTACCGGCACAGGTGGATCGCTACCCTGGTTCAGCAACCGACTGGGTATGCGTCCATTCACGATGCCGGTACCAACGGGATATAGCGAGCTCGCTGAGGACTGGATGAACACCAACCAGCTGGTTGAGCGGATCAAATGGGCGCATCTCTTTTCGCAACTGAACGAGGGTAACGAAAATCTCGCGCTGGACCCTGTTGCGTGGACCGTTCGTAACCAGCTGACGTCGGCAACAGAAATAGTTGATCACATCGACCAGATGCTGTTCGCAAACGACATGTCGCCGGCGGGCCGGGAGGCGCTCCTCAACACACTGAACAGCGACGGGGAATTTGACCCGACCGGAGCTGACGCGCAGACGCGGCTGCGAGAAACGATCGGAATCGCGCTCAGCCTTCCCGGCTTCAACTACCAGTAACGCGTCACTGAACAACAGGAACAAAAATCATGAATAGAAGAAACTTTCTGAAAACCGGAACCGGCGCTGTGATCGGTACCGCGGCGGCAAGCCTTGGTATTCCATCATTCGCCCAGAGCTCTGGCAAAACGCTGATTGTCATTTTCCAGCGAGGCGGCGCTGATGGACTGAGTATGCTCGTGCCCTGGGGCGATGATCTTTATTACAACCTCCGGCCGCGTATCGCCATTGATCAGCCGGGGTCGAGCAACGGAGCCATTCGAATAGACGACTATTTTGGCCTGCATCCGGCGATGCAGTCGCTGCAGCCGCTTCTCGCCGAAGGACACCTGGCCTATCTGCCGAGCGTCCATTATCCCGACGGCAACCAGTCGCACTTTGAAAGCATGCAGTACATCGAGCAGGCCATACCTCATCAGACCGTATCCACCGGCTGGCTCAATCGCTATATCCAGGGCAACCCTGCGGGAGGCTTCCGGGCAAGCACCTTCGACTGGGAGCTGGACAAGTCGCTACGCGGTGTCGCGGACGTAGTCACGATTAACGATCTCGATGACTTTAACCTCGGGATTGGCGGTCAACGGGAAATCGATGTCATCAACCAGCTCGAGTCCATTTATGGCAATACACCCCGGGTTGACTCAGGCATGCGTCGTCTCACTCACGGATCAGGGACAACGGCGATGCGCTACCTCGGACTGGTGCAAAGTGTCGGTGACGCCGGCCCTGCCAACGGTGCCAGTTATCCCGACAGCCGCTACGGCAAGCGGTTGGCTCAGATTGCCAGGCTGATCAAGGCTAACGTCGGACTTGAGATCGCAACAACGAACATCGGCGGCTGGGATACCCATGACGACCAGGGGTCCGGCGAATCCGATGGCGACCTTTCCCAGACGCTAAGAGAATTTTCGGATGGCATCGCCGCGCTCTACCAGGATCTCGGCCCCGAAGCCATGCGTGACGTGATCGTTCTGACGATGACGGAGTTCGGGCGAACGGCCGAAGAAAATGCGAGCCGCGGCACCGATCACGGCGCCGCCGCGTGCTGGATGGTAGTCAGTGGCGCGGATGAGCTTGTTGCAGGTCAGCACGGCCAGTGGCCCGGCCTGAGCGAAGACGAGCTTTATCGAGGACGCTACCTTGACTGGACGATCGACTACCGCGACATCATGGGAGAAATTCTTAACCGGCAGTTAGGTGTGGCCGACCCGGGATCCGTGATCCCGGATCACACATTTACGCCCCCTGGCCTGTTCAGCTGATTCGAAACCGACGTAACGCAAAAGACCCGGCGATGGCCGGGTCTTTTGCAGTTGCAGCTCGCTTATCGACTGTGAGGTGCCGCGATCACTGGGACCACTGCACTACCGCGCCTCCGCGGCGTATATAGTCATTGATGCCCTTGGCCACATTGTTCACCCCGGTGAACTTAAGCCGCTGGTCGAGCACACGGGATACCGCAGCGCTGCGCACGCCGCCAGCACAGATCAGAACAAACTCGCTCGTTTCATCAGGCACGATTTCCCGGAAGCGGGCCATCCAGGCGTCAAGATCAAACTGATTTCGCTGATCGAAGAACATCAGCGTATGACTGCCCTCTATCACACCCGTTGCCGCCCACTCCTGTGGCGTGCGTATATCGATAACCGGTACGCCCTGATCCACCAGCAGCTCAAGCGTCTCGTGATCAACATGATTGATCTCGGCGACCGCCGCCGGCACGACGCCAAAGGTTGCCGCGACTATTAATAAGACAGAGCCCAAAACACAGCCCGGTATTCCCCTGCAGTACATTCTCGTTTTCCTGATCAACCGCTGTTCTCCCCGAAATCGATCTCATGAAATCGATCACATGAAATCGACGACTATCAAATACGCCAGTTCCAATTCGCTGACCTGAATCCACCGATGATCCACAACGAGCGAAACTCTACCGCAACGTCCGCTCGGGTAATCACGACCTGACCCAATCGTCAACAGATTGTGTCACGACAGGGTCTACCGGCGATCGCTCTGAAGGAATTCGCCCGCCACCGGCTAAAGCCGATTTTTAAGGTGTGACCGAATCCCATTGTGACTCCATTTCTGACTCTATTGTGCCGAAGATTTAACGAAGCGGTTCTTGACCCCGTGCGCACTTCGGATGAACCTTCGGGTGTCGATTTCAGCCCCGATCCGCAATTCCCAATCGGTGATCCGAGCGTTGAAATCGTAAGCGTTCCCAGCCCTGCGTTACCCGTGTCAGACAGAATCAATTGCGTTTAGTTCATTCAAGCTTGTCCGTACTTTCAGGATCCGGTGCATTCGGATGTAGCGGCGTTCGCCCTGCGATCGTTGCCTTTGTCGCGCTTGTCGCTGCAA
>CALHMG010000050.1 GCA_938034705.1 uncultured Gammaproteobacteria bacterium | reverse complement strand
GATACTTCCAAGGCCCATCCTGCTCCGAATTGGTGGCGCCACGTCGTCGCGCCGACTGGGGCAGCATACGACAGCGGCGCTATGGCATGCTAGCGATCTCCATTTTGCCGAAAAGCCAGTGTGCTTGATCATGACCCAGATATTTCCGCGCAAGGACTTCTTTAACCTCCCATCGGGCATGATCTATCTCGATGGCAATTCCCTTGGCGCCGCTCCGGCGGGAATGGACAAGGCGGTCGCACAGACCATCAACGATGAGTGGTCTGCGCAGCTCATCCAGGCGTGGAACAAGGCGGGCTGGATGGACATGCCGCGACACGTCGGGGACCTGATTGCACCCATTGTTGGTGCACCCGCCGGCTCTATCGCAATGGGCGACACGCTTTCGATCAAGGTCTATCAGGCGGTTGCGGCCGCGCTTGCGCGAGTACCGGATCGAAAAATCATTCTTTCGGACACGGGCAACTTTCCGTCTGATCTGTATATGGCCCAGGGCCTCGTCAACCTGCTTGAACGCGGCTACGAACTGAAGACCGTGGCACCCGAAACCGTGACCGAAAGCATCAACGATGAGGTCGCCGCGGTGCTGTTGACCCAGGTCGACTACCGCACCGGTCGAATGCATGACATGCAGAACATGACCACGGCTGCCCACAACGCCGGCGCCGTCATGATCTGGGATCTTGCGCACTCAGCGGGTGCGGTCCCGATTGATCTCACCGCAAGTAATGCGGAGTTCGCGGTTGGCTGCACCTATAAATACCTCAACGGTGGACCGGGCGCGCCCGCGTTCATCTACGTTCGACCGGATATCGTTGACCGGATACAACCCGTACTGGCCGGATGGCTCGGTCACGAATCGCCCTTTGCGATGGAACCGGAGTACAGACCTGCCATGACAACCGAGCGAATGCGCGTCGGCACACCGTCGATCATCCAGTTCTCGATGCTCAAGCATGCGCTTTCGATCTGGGAAGACATCGACATGCAGGAACTGCGTCGCGCCTCTGTCGATCTGTGTGAACTCTTCATCACCGAAGTCGAAGCGCGCTGTCCTGCCCTCACGCTGGCGTCACCCAGAAACCATCAGGAACGCGGTTCCCAGGTGTCATTTTCGTTCAGTGAAGGCTACGCCGCGATGCAGGCGCTGATTGAACACGGCGTGATTGGCGACTTTCGTGCACCCGACATCATGCGGTTTGGCTTTACGCCGCTGTATATCGACGCCGACGACGTGGTCGCGGCCGCGACCACACTTGAACAAATCATGACCGACGAACTATGGCGAGATCCGAAGTATCACGTCATGTCCAGAGTGACTTGAGCAGTCGAGTTTCGCGAACAGTTCTAAAGACTGCGAGTCCTGAACAGATGCTCGGAAACCGACCGAACCTGGTCTCGATCTGAACCAACGAGAACGAAGGCCACCCCGTTCGCACGCCAGTGCTGCATTTCAAGACCCGCGTGACGCCCCTGTACCGGTGCGACATCCTCTCCCGCCTGCGCTTTGAAACACAACGCAACGGGTCCTCCGGATTCAGGCAGATAGGCGAGCTGAATTAACGGCTGACCTTTTACCTCAAGGTACTGACCACGCTTGAATGCCAACTCGAAATCATCGAGATCCGGGATCGCAACTTCCAGACCCGACAGGCCTTCGAGATACGAAGCGGTCTGAATTCGCTGCTCCTGCGTCGCGTCGGCGATATTCAGCGTCTGCCGACTGTACAGCGCCTGGTATTCGGCCACCGCGGCCGTCCAGGTCAATGATGATTCAGTGGCCGCCCGTTTCTGCAAGCCAAACCCCATCACGCCACCGGCGATCAGTAACAACAGTCCCGCCGCAATCGAACGTCCGGAAAATTTAGGCCGTTTGTCGCTGACGGTCTCGGAGCGCACGGATGAAGACTCCGAGTCTGACGTTTGAGCTATGCCAACCGTTTTGTTTAACGACGCTGGTGTCTCAAGGTCAAGCAGCTCATCGAAGGAATCTCGGATCCACGATTTTTGTGCGCGAAGTTCTTCGATCGCATCGGCAACGGCACTATCGGTCTCCTGAAGTCGGTCTATCTGTGCACGCACCTCGGGCTCACAGCCTCCGGCGACGTATTCAGCGAGAATCTCGTAGTCAAGTTTCACGCGTTGCGTCCTCCTGAGGTAAAGCCGGTTGCGCCGCCCACAAGCCCTTCGGGGCGGCGAATCAACGTCGCTCGCGCTCGGGACAGGCGACTCATCACTGTCCCGACAGGGATCTGAAGAATTTCGGCGGCTTCTACATAGGTCTGTTCTTCAACCATGCACAACAAAACGACCTCTCGCTGGGCTTCGGGCAGTGCCATGACGCGCGCCACCGCGCGTCTCGCGTCCACGCTGAGCGCAGCGTCGATCTCTGGCGCGATGGCCAGCTCTGGTTGATTGCTGGCAAAGTTCTCGATTTGTCGAATGCGCTGACGACGAATTTCGTTGTGCCAGATTGATCGCATGATTGAAAACGCCCAGCGATCAAACGATGTGCCTGGCTGGAACTGGTCGGCTTTGCTCAGCACGCGCTCGCAGGTCGCCTGCGCGAGATCTTGCGCCACATAGGGATCCGCCGATAGCGTTAACGCAAAGCGATGCAGTCGCGGCAGGAGCGCGCGCAACTGATCGCGAATCAATGATTCAGAAGTACTCAATCGAATGACGGTGAAGTTGGTGGGCCGGCCGATCAGTATCAGCGTTCCCCGCGCCAACCGCAACAAGCCCACATGGTGGAACCACCAGAATCAATGGGAATAGTTTGATGCCTTCGCGTGTTTAACCAGAACGTAGCGCATGGACCCCGATGCTGAGCGTTGCGCAAAGCCATCTAAACCGATTGAGGAGAGACACCTACGATGAAGAGCCATCACAACATTAAAGCCGCCGCTTCGGCCTGCGTCATTGCGCTTGCCATGACGGTCACACCGTCGGCGTTCGCGGGCGATACGCCAGCGCCAGCAGACGCCAAAGTCTATTTTGTATCACCGGCCAACGGTGACACTGTCAGCAACCCGATCAAAGTCGTCATGGGTCTCTCCGGAATGGGTGTTGCCCCAGCGGGCACACAGAAAGAAAAGACCGGTCACCACCACCTGATTATCGATGCACCCACACCCGGCCCCGGTGCCGGCATCGCCAGCGACGAAAAGCACCGTCATTTCGGTGGTGGTCAGACTGAAACCACAATCGAGCTCGCCCCGGGCCAGCACACCTTGCAGCTCGTGCTCGGCGACTGGAAGCATGTACCCCACAACCCGCCTATAGCCTCCGAGGTGATTACCATCACCGTGAAGTAGCGGCTGCGGTCAAGGTTACGTGCGGGTGGCGCCATCAGGCACCGCCCGCACCTGTACCGCGCGGGCCGACCTGGTCATTGTCCACGTCAGACAAACCTGTTTCACTGGGCTCCCATCGTGGTGACAACACACCCGTCGGAGCGAGCATGACGTCTTCAGTTGAGAAGAACTCAATAACGCCGGATCGAACATTCAAGTTCCGCGAGGGAAACGTTAAATACGGGATAGTCGGACGCGGCGAGGACCTCGTTCTCGTTCACGGCACCCCGTGGTCGTCCTTCGCCTGGCACGCGATAATTCCGACACTCGCCAAATCCTGGCGCGTCCATTTTTACGATCTGGTTGGCTACGGACTGTCAGACAAAAGAGCAGACCAGAACGTATCTCTGGAGATACA
>CALHMG010000049.1 GCA_938034705.1 uncultured Gammaproteobacteria bacterium | reverse complement strand
GTACCACGAAATGCCCAAGCCCGGAAAACTCGAGATCCGACCGACCAAACCGCTCGCAAACGGACGGGACCTGAGCCTGGCCTACTCCCCGGGAGTCGCCGAAGCCTGTCTGGAGATCAGAGACGATCCTGCTAACGCCGTGCGTTACACATCACGCGGCAATCTTGTGGCCGTCGTAACCAACGGTTCGGCGGTGCTTGGTCTTGGCAATATCGGTGCGCTTGCTTCAAAACCTGTGATGGAAGGCAAAGCTGTACTGTTCAAGAAATTCGCCGAAATCGATTGCTTTGATATAGAGGTCAACGAAAGCGACCCGGAAAAATTTGCCGACATCGTAACCGCCCTTGAACCGTCGTTTGGCGCCATCAATCTTGAGGATATCAAGGCACCCGATTGCTTCATCATCGAAAAGCTTTGTCGCGAGCGGATGAACATCCCGGTTTTTCACGACGACCAGCACGGGACCGCAATTGTTGTCGGGGCCGCGGCCGTCAATGCGCTGCATCTTGTGGGCAAGCGCTTTGAGGACATCAAGGTGGTCAGCACCGGTGGCGGCGCGGCCGGCATTGCGTGCCTTAACATGCTCCTGAAACTCGGCCTGAAACGCGAGAACGTCTGGCTCTGTGACATTGCCGGAGTCGTGTACAAAGGCCGCGAGCAGGAAATGACTGAGCAGAAGTCCGAGTACGCACAGGACACAGACCTTCGAACGCTGGACCAGGTCATCGAAGGCGCCGACCTCTTTCTCGGTCTGTCTGCCGCGGGCGTACTGCAACCACACCACGTCGCTGCGATGTCGGATCAGCCGATTGTCTTTGCGTTGGCCAATCCCGACCCGGAAATCCTGCCGGAAGACGTCCACGGGGTTAGCCCCGATGCGATTATCGCGACCGGTCGCTCGGATTTTCCCAATCAGGTTAACAACGTACTGTGCTTTCCGTTTATTTTCAGAGGTGCGCTGGACGTTGGCGCCACGGAGATTAACGATGCGATGTCGCTGGCGTGTATCGACGGTATCGCAGGTCTTGCACGTCAAACGACGAGCGCCGAAACCGCAGAGGCCTATCAGGGCGAACGCATGACGTTCGGTCGGGACTATCTGATCCCAAAACCGTTTGACCCCAGACTGATTGGGATCGTCGCAAGCTCAGTGGCACGCGCCGCAATGCAAAGCGGCGTTGCGGCACGTCCCCTTGATGATCTTGAAGCCTACAAAGCCCAGCTCGACGATTCGGTTTTCAAGTCGACCATGATCATGCGACCGGTCTTCGAGGCCGCGCGATCCTCCAAGCGTCGTATCATTTTTGCTGAAGGTGAAGACGAGAGAGTCCTGCGCGCCGCTCACGCGATGATCGAAGAATCTGTTGACAGTCCCATTTTGATTGGCAGACCCGACGTCGTTGAACAACGGATTGAGCGCCACGGGTTGAACATCAAACCGAATCGCGATTTCGAACTGATAAATCCGGAACAGGACGCGCGCTATAACGAATCGTGGACCGATTACCATCACATCATGCAACGACGTGGCGTGACTACCGATCTCGCCAAAGCAATCATGCGCACCAACACCACGGCGATTGCGGCTATCTCGGTTCACCAGGGTTATGCCGACAGCATGATCTGCGGCACTTTTGGTCAGTATCTCTGGCATCTGAACTACGTGACCCAGGTTCTTGCCCGGGATGGACTCAATCCCGCCGGCGCGCTCAGCCTGATGATTCTGGAAACCGGGCCAATGTTTATTGCCGACAACCAGATCAACTCCATCCCCACTCCCGAACAGCTGGTTAACACCGTTGTCGGAGCAGCACGTCATGTTCGGCGATTTGGCGTTGAGCCAAAAATCGCCCTGTGTTCACAATCGCAGTTTGGCAACCTGAACACAGACAGCGGCATAAGAATGCGCGCGGCCATGGAGATACTTGATTCCGAACCCCGTGATTTTGAATACGAAGGCGAAATGCAACTCGACAGCGCGCTGGACCCGGCGCTTCGTGAACGCATTTTCCCCAATTGCCGATTCAAAGGTGCCGCGAACGTTCTGATTTTTGCGTCAACTGACGCCGCCAGTGCTGTACGCAACACCTTAAAGATGGCAGCAGGTGGGCTCGAAGTCGGCCCAATCCTGATGGGCATGGGTAACAAGGCGCATATCGTCACGCAATCCATTTCAGCCAGGGGCCTTCTCAACATAGCCGCGCTGGCGGGTACGCCCATGCAGCACTACGGGTGATTCCTGGCCAAAGCCGGCGTCCGCCTCACTGCGGCATCGGGGCCAAAACAAAATCCAGCAGATGGTTGAGCAAATCAGCGGGCGTGTTGCACACCAGCACCCCGCTACCGGCCAACTCGACGCTGACGTCCCGCGGAAGCAGCGCCCCGTCGTCACCGCTGTCGTGTTCGACAATTTCGTTGAGTCGACCGCCGATATACAGCGGGATATCACGCTCACCTGTCGCGAGACGCTTTCGCAACTCACGCGCATAGCTCAAGGCAACGCCGTTGTAGGTACTCAGTGCGATGAAATCGGCACCACCCTCAGCGGCAAGCGCACTTACGGTGTCTGGATCCACGCTTACCCCGGCGTCGATGAGTTCAATACCAACCTGCCCGAACACACGCTCGAGCAGTATTTTTGCAAATTCGTGAACATCGGTTGTCGCAACACACGCTTTCAGATTTGCCCGCTTGAGCCTGTCTGTCTGATCTGGCGTAAACTGCTGCATGCACTGCTCGGCGCGCTGATCTATTTCCGCACCTACCGGCGACACAACCAGCGCGCGACGACCTCGCGGCTGTTCAGCGTCTTCAGCCCCCGGACCAAACTCTCGCTCGAGTTCCGCCGCGCCAGTACGCCTTAGCGCAAGCAACAGCGCCACCGCATCTTCTGTATCGACACCGGCCTCACGCAAACCGTCAACGACCCGCATCTTGAATCGTTCGCCACCGTCAATCAGGGTATCGGCAATACGATCTGCGGCCTCGACAGCAACCATGTCCTGATACGATTCCGATCGATCAATCAGCCTGCGCGCAAATCTCTGCGCCGCAATGATTTCTTCCACCGTCGGTATGCGTTGAGCTTCGGTGACAGGTACAGCGTTGATAGCGTGCCCGGTGGGCAAAGCCTTCTGTCCGGCGATGTCGACGAGAAGATAGCTCGCGAGGCTTGCGTAGTTCGCTGTCTCGTCATCATCATAAATCGTTGTGTTGCCATAGATCATGCTGCCTGGCGTGTCATTGATCCTTGCCAGCGCCCGCTGAAACGCAAGCCGGGAAACGCCGTCAGAAAAAGTATGCCCATAACAATGTGAAGCGAGTGTCCCGCCAATAAGCTCGTTGACGATATATTTTTCCAGCAAAGCCGCGCCAAGCGCGCAGCTCAGATCCGTAAACAGCGACGCAAAGCCGTCATCAAGATTGGAGTGAATCAGTACCGGAACAGGCTGATGCGCCGCGAGCGCAATCGCCTTAACCGTTGCGACAGTCGTCTGAACGTCATCGCTCCAGCCAGGCAGTCTGAATGTGAAGTACTGGCCTATGTTGCCTATGCTCGTGGCACCTGCTGACAGTGCCGCACACGTATTTTCAACAGCAGACGGCATGCCAAGAACAAAATCACCGAAGTGCGGCGCAACGGGCGCCTGTGCAGTCAGAGCCGCGAACGACTCTGGACTATCGAGAATGAGACCGGTGCCTCGCGGACGACCGGCTCGATCGGCACGCGGGTAACCCATGCTCCAGTCCAGACAGATGCCGTAGCGATCGACGCTGATTCCGTCGACCATTGATCCTTCATAAATTCTGCGCCATGCATCCTGACTCGCTTGCGGGTTACGGAATCCGATCTGGGCGTGCGTCATCACACGCCCAAGATTCATCTGCCTGCACTTGAAATCGAATTCGCTCGCAACATTGTGCTCACGCAAAAACGATGACGGCACGACTTTCCAGTCCCGGGCGAGTGCACGCCCCTCATCAATGACGCTTTGGGAATCCACCAGCGTTGAAGGAATCAGCGGCATTGTTCTCGTCATGACCCAGCCGTTTGCGAGTGTCCACGGACACCTTCAGGCGTCGACGATCGCGCGCCTGCTGGTCTGCCGTGCGGTGCGCAAACTCGCTCAATGGCCTGATTCATAGTCGTTGCCATACCTCGCAACACTGGGAACCGGCACGGTCACTCTGGATGGTGTTGCTCCCGATTAGCGTAATAATCCGAACAGTATATTCGGCAAACCCGCCTAGATGTAATATCGGTGGGGACGTAGCATATCGACATAACAATACCTGCACCCTGTCCCATGTCGTGAATTTGCGGCGAGCGTGCATACTTTTGCAAACGAGCTCGACTGCGCCACACGGTTCACCAAGGCGTACGTCGACCCAGAAGCATAATTTTGTGGCCTCCAAGGCTAACCTCCAAGGCTAAAAGGTAAACCATGAATCTTCGGACTCTCCTCATTCAGGCGCTCGCGCATTCACACCTGTCACTGCTCGCGTTGATCCTCGGCAGCACGATGGCCCAGGCGCAGATGTTGCCAACGTCGACATCGTCCGATAGCCCCGAAAAGCTGATCGAGCTGAAAGACCCTGAAAGCAAAGCCGCGGTCAGAGAGATGGTGTCCAAACTCAGCGACGATTCGGTACGGGCGCTGCTGATTCAGCGACTGGATGCCGTAGCGGAAGCAAAAGAGGCTGCTGCCAAAGATCAGGCCAGCGTTGAAGGGATATTCAGGACCGGATGGAATAACTGGCAACAAAGCGCGATCAATTCCGTGACCAAGGCCAACGAAATTCCGTCGGTGCTGGGACAGATTAAAGACCTGACTCTCCAGTCAATCGCGCCCCAAAGTGGCGGCAAGCTCTTTATTTTCATAGCGCTTGCGATCATCGTCGGCCTAGTGGCTGAACGCATTGTCGCCACGATGTTCAGAAAACGCAAAGCAGAACTCATCGCCGCATCTTCGATGACGCTGTGGGGCATTCTGAAGATTCTCTACAGTCGACTGTCGATGGACGTCCTCGGCGTTCTTGCTTTCAGCTTTGGCAGCAGCATCATTCTTGGCCAGTTCATCGGCTGGGGACACGCCGGCTACCAGTTTGCCTCGTTAATCACATCGACGATATTCGCCGCGTGGCTTGCGTACGTGATCTGCCGTTTCTTTTTCGCGCCGAAGAGACCCGATCTGCGCATTTGTAAGACTTCTGACGAACGCGCCCAGCGCCTTACGGCCAGCTTTTCGGTTCTGGCCGGTTACATTGTTCTCATTCATCATGTGTGGAAAATTTTCTTTGCCACCATCCTCTCGGAGTCCGGCGGCTGGGAAACGGTAAGACCTCTTGGCTTTATCCTCAACATGTCGATGTACATCGCCGCAGCTGGCGTAATCTGGCTCAACCGCCACGCGCTGACCGAGATACTTATAGAGAATAAAAAACGCGTCTACCTCGCAATCGGTGCAGAAACTACTGAAGAGCTCAGCTGGTTCGCCCAGCACTGGCCCAAAATCGCCGTGGCCCTGATTGTCCTTAAATATGTGCTCGTCGAATTCGTCGTCAACCTGACAGATGTGGGCGTTTATTCGACGGCGGCTGTCTATACGACATTCATTGTCATTTTTCTCTGGCCCGGCATAGACGCAAATGTTTCGCTATTCGTGGGCCGCGGGATCCGCGCCGCTGAAGACGAAACCGAAGCCGCGGGCAAATCGCGGCGCAGCATGCAGCAGGGTCTGTTACGTGTGGGCCGCGTACTCGTCGTGTGTGCGGTGCTCTATGTACTCGCCGCATTGTGGGGCGTAAATATTCTCGACCTGGCCGAGGCAGGTCTCGGGGCAAAGATTGCCGGCAACCTCGTGGAACTGTTACTGATAGCCCTGTTTGCCTACGTCGTGTGGGAACTGCTGACGATTTTCACCGACAGCTGGCTCGCTAAGGAAGGCGGTGCGCCGAGTGAGCATGACGAAGAACCCGGCGGCGGTGATGCCGGTGGCGTAGGCCTGTCGCGTATCGCCACACTGATTCCAATTATCAGACGCACCGCCCAGTTCATGATCGTGACTGTTTCGATCATCATGGTGCTCAACAACTGGGGCGTGAATATCGGTCCGTTGATCGCTGGTGCCGGTGTCGTTGGTCTCGCCATTGGTTTTGGCGCCCAGACACTGGTGAAGGATATTGTCTCCGGACTGTTCTTTCTTGCCGATGACGCGTTTCGCGTCGGCGAGTACATTGACGTTGGCGGCACAATGGGCAACGTTGAAAAAATCTCGCTGCGATCATTACGTCTGCGACATCACCGTGGTCTGGTCCATACGATCCCCTACGGCGAGATTCCAAAGTTGACTAACTTCAGTCGTGACTGGGTCATCATGAAGCTTCGTTTTCGTGTGCCCTTCGACACGGATGTCAACAAAATCAAGAAAATCTTCAAGGGCATCGGAAAAGATTTACTTAAGGACCCAATACTCGGAGAAGACTTTCTGCAGCCATTCAAGTCCCAGGGAGTCGCCGAAGTCGACGACAACGGCATTGTGGTTCGCGGCAAATTCATGGCCAAACCCGGCAAACAGTTCATGATCAGAAAAGAAGTGTATGTCCGGGTGCAAAAAGCGTTTGAAGAAGCGGGCATTCCGTTCGCGCGCAAGCAGGTGATGGTTCACATCCCCGGCCTGGACAAGGGTGAAGAACTCGACAAGGAGGCCCTGCAGACTATCGGCGCAGCCGCGGCTGAAGATGCCGACGACACACCACCTGCGGGGACCAGCCCAAAGCCTGCGTAACCACCTGACAAAACCACAACGCGAAATTTGCATGAAAGCGTACGCGGCTTTGCGCTGACGCCTATTGCTCATGAGATAACCGGTACCTTAGATTGAAAAAGCCAGCACAACCCCTGACGGAGACACAGACCATGAAACGAACAATGCTACTCACGCTTGCTGCGGTTCTCGCAGTGCCGATGATCACCATCTCCACGGCCCAGGCTCAACCGACCATGGAAGATCGAGCTTCCGCGTATCGCCTGGGCGCCTTCAGAATGATTGGATGGCACCTCGGCCCAATCGGCGCCATGGCGAAAGGCGAAATGCCGTTTGACGCCGAGAAGGCCAAGCTCAACGCTGACGCAATCGCGGCGCTGGCACAGTTTCCTAAAAACGGATTTATCGATGGATCCAGCAGCAACGAGATCAAAACGCGCGCGCTGCCGGCAATCTGGGAACGCCGGGATGAATTCGACAAGATGATGAATGACTTTGAGTCGGCCGCTGCGGGACTCGCTGCCGCGGCAGCGTCGGGCAGCATGGACGACATCAAACCCGCGCTGGGCAAACTCGGTAGCTCATGCAAAGAATGTCACAAGGCATTCAGGGCCAAAAAGAACTGAGTCAACCGGGCCCGGTTTCAGTCATGGACTTCATGACGCAGCTTCAAACCGCTGTGTCATGAAGTCAAAAAATGCGCGAATGCGTGCCGCCTTGCGTATTTCAGGGTGCGTCAGCAGCCACACCTGAATGCTGTGGTCTGTCTTTACCGGCGCACGCTCGAGTCCCGAGCTGGCATCGCCCACAAACGCCGGCAGTATGCCGATGCACCGCTGGGTCAGCATCACCTCAATACTCGTCGCCACACTACTGGTGTGCATCACGGTCCGTGCGGGACTGAGGTGATCCATAAACCAGGCCATCGCGGGAATTTTCGATAGCTCTTCGTCGCCTGCCACCGCGTCAAAATTGCCCAGGTCCGCGACCGTTTGTGGCAACGCCTCGCCCTTCACACCAAATACCGCCCAGTCATCCTTGCGCAAACAGACACCGGAAAGATGAGGCGGTGGCGATAGCGTTGGTCGCAGCGCCACATCAGCTTCTCTGCGCGCAAGATCGTAGTGAGTAGAGTTTATGGAGAGGCGGAGATCAATCCCGGGGTAGCATTCTCTGAACTCCTCGAGTGCGGGCAACAGGATTGTCGAGGCAATGACGTCTGTGGATGTAACATGAATCGAACCCGACAGAGAAACATCCTGACCGTGAATGTCAGTCAGTAATTCCTGGATCTCTCGTTCGGTGCGTTCAGCAAACTCGCGCATCTGCGCGCCGGCAGGCGTCAGCGCATGACCCTGAGAACTGCGGTCAAACAGCTTAACGCCGAGTTCTGATTCGTATTGCGCAATGCGACGATAAACTGTCGAGTGATTCACTCCCAGAGTCTGCGCGGCTTCCTTTAACGATCCGGAACGAGAGAGCGCCAGAAAAAAGCGAATGTCGTCCCAGTCGCTAAGGCGGGGAGGTTCCGAAGTGATTCGTCTGGACATCCGATAACTGTTCCAAATTTTTCAGGTTTTTGCTTTAAGCCATGTTGCCGGTGACCCGGCCGCCGAGCGGTTCACCCAGCTATCGTCAGGTGTTATTCCCGGGCCCGACAATGATAAGCCCGGAAGCCCGATTCTCGGAAGAAAAACACCACTTGCTCATCTGTCGCCTGTCGTCACGGCGTGTCAGACTGAAGTTACCAGCACCCGATAGCAATTTGGAAATTGGAGTAGCGCCGGTGTCGTACCTCGTCAGTCAGATTTTGATCTACGTTGTTCTTGCATTCGCTCTGGGCGTCGCGACGCCTTTTATCGCCTACTGGATTATCCAGCGACTACGCGCGGGGAAGACGAATCCCGAATTTCTTGATGATCCCAGCCGAGGTGAGGAGCACTAATGGAATATCTTATGACGCAGATTGCGCTGTGCCTGGCTCTCGCATACGTCATCGGGCTGATCATTGGCGGAACGATTCTTTGGATCGTCCACGCAGTGCGTTCCTGACGCACGTCAGCTGCTAACGCTTGATCACCAGAGTTGGATCTCCAAGCAGACTCCATCCCAGCAAAACGTCCAGCGCTTGAGGGTACTTTGAAGCAACCTTGCGTTTGGCTTTCATCATGGCCTTGCCAAGCGTCATGCCCGGCTGAACGATTTCCGTCATAAAAGCCTCGCCTATCGCCTTTTCGTTGCGGGCGCTGGTCAGCGTCGCCGCACCCAGCACCGCGGCTGCACCGGAATCTGTAGCTGCCAGAAATGCATGACCCAGGGTGTTGAACTCCGGGCTGACGTGATAGGTGTTCCAGCAGCCCCACTGTGTAATCACCGTTGGCTCTGTGTTCGTGAGCGCAAGCGCATCGGATGAACTGAACAGACCGTCAAAGGTCCAGTGTGTCGTGCTCGAGTGACCAAAGAAACCGGTGAGCGCCGGGCCCGCGTTCAGTGTGTTGATCACCGACTCGCGCGCTGTCTGTGTTCCAAGCAGCGTGCTGTAGGCACGTTCAATGCTGAATGCTGACTCCATGCCGTCAGCAATCTCGTCAAGTATGCTGGCGAACCGGCCTTCATCGCCTGTACCCGCCACCAGCAAAGCCGTGCTGTCGTCAGAACGCTGACCATAACGCAGCGTCTTGTCGATCACGCGTTCAAGTTCGTCCAGATTTCTGACCGGCCACCGACCTACAGCAATGTCACCAAGTCCGTCGCCATCGACATCGCCAAACAGCGCGTCCGCGGGCGTATAGGCAACCACGTCGTCCGTTTTAGCGTAAATGCTCGGGACATAGCTGACTGAACCCGCCCCGGTATTGTCAAAATAATCGTAGGTATCAGCGCCAACCAGGAGAACAGATTCGAGCCCGTTTCTTTTATGCAAGCGTCGAACATATCGACGAATCGCGTCAGGATCAGTGACGCCGTCGCTAAAACGCCGGTAAATGCGCGAAGGTGTTACCACAGCGACAGACAGGCCCTGCTGCTGTCGAACCGCGACAAAATTATCCAGATGGTTGTAAAAATTATCATGCGCGACGATGAGTAACTCCAGATCTGAACTGAATGCCGGAGCTGGATCCACCTGGCCACGAACCTTCGGCCTCAGCAGGCTGTCACTGCCGGCTAACAGGTAGCGGTCGCCGCGCTTGTCTCCACCAGCGATTCTGACCGTGGTGGTGCCATCGTCTTTGCGCAGGGTGTCCAGGTTACGGATTCGTCGGGGTGAACTCATGTCGCCCTCGGGCAGCCGGTATGCGACGACCCTCTCACTGTCAAATCCGTCGATCTCGAAAACTTCAGCCTTGTGACGAAAATCCAGAGCGTCATCTCTGGCCCTGAACAGTCTTGGATAGCTGACTCCGTAACGATCCATGTTTACCAGACTGAAAGGTACCTGTGGCTGCGTCTGCAATTCGACGTTCAGCGTGTTAACGCCGTCGGCTATCACGTTCGGGGCAAGCTCTTCGCGCACAATGTGCGGTTCGATACCGTCGAACATCTCGTCCGCAAGCAAGTTGCCATTCATTCGCAAGCGAACGTGATGATCAGTGAAATCGGGGAAATCTGTACCACCCCACAACCCTACACTGACCCGTGGTTGCATATCCGACTGCGTATCCATGGCATCAAGCGTCAGTTCAAAATCCCACGCCTGGGCCGTGCCGGTGACCAGCATCCCGGTACTGAACCACGGGTCGCCTGTAGGCGATGAAAAACCATACTCGTTATCGTCGTTGACAATAACTGTCGCCCTGTAAGATCGCGCGGCTGGACCATCACCTGCCTTGCGCAACACCGACGGCATCAGTGCCACCAGCGCCGGTCGATCTTCAAGCACATAAACGTTAGTGCGCGTGTACAGTGATGCAGGCACTGACTCTCCGATGAATTCGACGTAATCACCAGGTCCAAATATTCTGTCTTGGGAAATGATTCGCCTTCGCACCGCCGTCTGCCCCTGACGTACTGCCAGTCGCTTTACCGGCACGTCGTTGAACCTGTATCCAGCCGAAACCAGTTCATCAAACCCAATCCTGTAGATCCCGGTCTTGTCCACGAGTAGCTCGACAGAACTCACGGTGTCGTCGCCAGCACTTGCGGGCGCATATTGCTGTGCAGCTGTCGGTGTTGTGGCATCCGCAGCCGGGTCGGCGGGTAGTTGCGGTGCCCAGTCAATTCGCGAAGCGACCTGTCGCGACCCGCTGGAGACACCCACCGCAAAAGGCCCGTGTGTTTCTCTACGTCCTCGAAGATCGACATCAACCAGTCTCATGCGGGTAGCGAAAACACCATCAAATCGCGAACTGTACGATGTCGTCGTCGTTGAGTTGATCACTTTGCTCTTGATCAACTCAGAGTTCAGTCGCTGCCACACACCACCGATCTCGGCTTCGACATGAAAGCCGATATTGCCGGTTTCGGTTGCGGTTTCCCACGCAACAACAAGACCATCATCGGCCTGGTCGAACTTGATCCACGATAATGTTACCGGTGTTGTAGCAAAGTCGCCCGCGAAGGCCATAAAGCTCAACTGCTCAGGTGAGTGATTGCGTTCAGCATCGACAGCGGTGTCTTCGTCGATTGTGAAGCGGGCTGCGGTTGCGGTCACGGCACCACACTGACGCGGCCAGCCACCGTCAGCACCATTGTTGGTAATCTTGCTTGCAACGACCACCGGCGGATCAGAAAAGCAGGTACCGAAATCGGCCCCTTCTCCGACATCACAGCCGTCGTCCCAGCCGTCGATATTCACAGCGGTATTGGCCGCCATATAGTCGACCGTCTCGCCACCACCAAAGTCGAGAGTTGCACAACCGACTGGTTCCATTGCAACAAAACAGACCGATTCCGCAACGACCGTTCCCGTAGCGTTTTCGCTACGTTCAAGCGCGATGTTAAATCCTGTAGTCGTGATAGAGCCGGTTTCGATGACGGACGTGAGAAACGGTTCACTGACCGTCGTTGGCGGCGTTCCCGACTCGCTATTCATGGTGTTGATGCTGTGCAAAACGATTGGCGGGGTACTGAAGACGTGACCAAACGATACCGCTTCCCAACCCGCTGTGCCGCAACCGGCTCCGCAGTTATGTTGAACCTCGGTCGTGCTCACACACGCAGCCACGATAGTTGTGGTGCCACCACCAACAAGATCGATTGAGTGGACACCGGGTTCAACAGCGATATAGTGGTTTTCCATATCGATGTGTCCACCGTCCCAGCTCTCCGGTTCGACACACTTCATCTCAAAGTTGGTCGACGTGACGTTCTTGATCCGCGTGGTGCACGAATTGCTGCCGCGATCTTCTGCAACCGGAATCACCACCGGCGCGACGTTGTGCTGGGCCTGCAGCGGCACCAGGTTAAATGCGCCTTGCGTCTCGCTATGAACAACGGCCTCAAACGCAATCGTACCCGCGGCGCTAGCACCAATTGAGACAAGCGCACATACGACACACGTGCCCCATACGAGCAGGGCACGAACAGCATTCACGGCTGAAAAGTCAGGGTTAACCGGAGATTGCACAGAAAAACCAAGCGGTCAGGACTAGTTGGTAACGGACATGGCGAAAATCTCTCGCCATAACGAACTAGCTTCCAGCATAGGTTGTCCGCGCGCGTGGCTTAGGCAAAGACGGGCTACCGTTCGACGTGACGGGAATTTGTCCCAGCAAACTGATCCAGATTTCCAGATCTCGTGTACCAAAAATGAACTGAACCAGCTCCCAACCGCCTGGGCCTGTCAGCCACAGACGCTCCAGCGAGACGAGCGTTTTGCGCAATCTGGCGCTGATATAGTCACATCAGAACCAAGCTGGATCGACGCGATGGACATAACACTACTGGGCACCGGCACGCCAACACCTTCACTTCGCCGCATGAGCTCAGGATACATGGTCGAAATCGAGGGCGACGTCATACTGCTCGATCACGGCCCGGGCAGTCATCATCGATTGCTCGAAGCCGGCAAGCGCGCGGTCGACGTGACGCATATTTTCTTTACCCATCTTCACTACGATCACACATCTGATTTTGTTCGCCTGATGCTAAATCGCTGGGATCAGGGCGGCGGGATTGTGGACGACCTGCTTGTATATGGACCGGTGGGAACCGAACACTTCAGCGAAAGACTGTTCGGCGAAGACGGTGCTTTCGCCCTGGATATTCGCGCACGTACTGAACTCGATGCCAGCCTTGGATACTACAAAGCGAGAGGTGGTGTTCTGCCGAGACCACGCCCTAATCCGATTGTCACCGAACTCAAAGCGCGCGACTCGATCGAGACCGATCGCTGGCGGCTGTCGAGCGTGCCCGTTCCCCACGCCCAACCGATACTCACGTGCTTCGCTTACCGAATCGACAGCGACGCAGGCAGCGTTGTCTACACCGGCGATTGTGCCCCGTCGTCAACGCTCACACGACTCGCGAAGGACTGCGACGTGCTGATCCACATGTGCCAGCGGATTGACGGCACTGAACTGAGCGAGCACGCCAGACGATTCTCGTCCAGTCACCTCGATGTTGCCCGCACCGCAGCCGAAAGTGGCGCAAAGACTGTTGTCGTTTCCCACGTCACCGACCAGATGGACGCCGTGGGTGTTAAAGAGTATTTGATGCGGGAAATGATGCAGATTTATGACGGCCATATCATCTGGGGCGAAGACCTCATGCAGATCCCGGTGACCGGGCCGCAGCCTCGACCGTTGATATAGGGCTTACCGGGAGCAATCACGGCGTGGCATCAACAGAATCAGAACCGAATGGGTCGAGTTCGGTAGACACCATCATTGTAGGCGCAGGCATCGTCGGCATAGCGTGCGCCTGGTATCTCGCGCAGCGGCGCCCCCATTTGCGTATCGCACTAGTTGATCCTTTACCCCCGATGAGCCTGACCAGCGCGGCGTCCGGCGAAAACTATCGTTCCATCTGGCCACGCGAAGAAATCGGTGCGCTGACCCGTCGCAGTATCGAACTGATGGAAGATGTTGCGCGGGAGACCGACAACCGCATCAACATGACACGCCGGGGCTATCTGTATGTAAGTCGATGCGAAGACCCCAAAGCGTTCGCGTCGGATCTGTCCATGCAGTATCCACATGGAGAATCAGGCGATATCCGAGTTCACGAAAACATCGCAGGCTATCAAGCAAACGAAACCAACGGACTGTGGGACACCGGACACGACGGCATTGATGTTCTTTGTGGCTCCGCCGCAGTACGCGAAGCCTTTCCCCATCTGGACGAAAGCATCAACGCCGCCGCACATGCCAGACGAGCGGGCGACATAAGTTCACAACAGCTTGGACAGTACTTTCTGGAGCGGCTAAAAGCGCCCAACTTTCGTCGCGTTACCGGACGGGTTGTTGAAATCACTGCGGGTAGCGGTGGATTCAAAGTTGATCTTGAAGGCGATCTTTCGATTCGCTGTGATCACCTGATAAACACCGCCGGCCCTGAATCAGTTTCCGTCGCTGCTTTGCTGGATCAAGATCTGCCGCTTAAATGCGTGGCGCAGCAGAAAATTGCTTTCGTCGATCGACTGAAAGCGGTTCCCAGGGACGCACCGTTTGTAATCGACCTCGACGCACATCATGTCGACTGGCCAACCCGGGTGCTCGACGAACTGGCCAGCGATGCCGACTCCCGCTGGCTGATCGAAGAGTTTGCGGGCGGTATCCACTGTCGTCCCGATGGTGGTCTTGCAGGTGACAGAATCAAACTTGGGTGGGCGTTTAATCAGACACCGACCGAGCCTCAACCCACGCCCGCCCTGCTCGACCTGTTTCCGGAACTGGTTATCAGGGGCGCCGCACGCGCCAACCCTGCCCTCGCACCGTACATCGAACATCTGCCGGCCCATGTCACTCACTACGGCGGCTACTACACCAAGACGGACGAAAACTGGCCGTTGATTGGGCCGCTCGGTGTCGAAGGCGCATTTGTCGCGACGGGCCTCTCCGGCTACGGCACGATGGCCGCGTGCGCAACCGGCGAACTGATAGCGGCGTGGGTGTGCGGCGACTCGATCAGCGCCAGCATGCGCAGGCTTGGCCTCGAGCGTTATGAAGATACGGATTTCATGGCCGAGCTGAAAAGCCAGGCGTCATCGGGCGAGCTTTAAGGTTCAGAATCTGCGCGGCGACTTGCGCCCGACCCCATCAGTGCGACCAGTCAGTCACCGATAATATTGAATCGTGACCTGATCTTCGCATCCGCGCCGGCGTCGATATACCGGGGCTGGTGCCGGGCAAGAATATCGCGAACCTCGACGTTCGCTCGCTGCCACGCATCGGTTGCGCCGGCCTCGGCCCACGTGGTCGGCTCAAGTCGGTCACCCAGCTTCGGGTAAAAGTAATCTCGTTCCATGGCGTCCATGGTCAGCGTTTCACCGATAAAGTGGCCCTCACCGGTAATCACATCCCTCATCGCGTCGAAAGCCAGCGTTTCCTCGGTGACCTCTACACCGCGGATCATCCGCTGCACGTGGGACAGCATCTCGTTATCGAGAACAAAGGCCTCAAATGAAGCGCCAAGCAGACTCGCCATCATTCCCGCGGACTCGTAGACCATGTTGGCCCCCGACAGGCCGCAGGCCAGTGACGACAGCGCCTTCTCCATGCCCATCTGGGCGTCTACCGCCTTGGCGTCCGACATGCTGGATGCCACCCCGGACGGGAGTCCTGCGTGATTGGCTAACTGCGCCGCGCCAGCATTGAGGATGGAAATTTCCCCGCCGCCACCACAAAAAGCCCCGGTACGCAGATCAATCACAAAGGGCCAGTTTGAGAAAATCATGGGAAAGCCGGGCTCAAACACATTCACCATCACCAGTGCCGCAAGCGTCTCGGCGTGGGAGGCGGCGAGCATGCCGTCAATCGTTGCTGGCGACGTCGCGCCGGACATGGCCGCCACAATCGAATTGATTGGAACGCTGCGTCGAATGCAGGCAAGCGCGACATCAAACGCATCTTCGCCGTAACGCATTGGCGAAATAATAGGACTGATATGCGCTTTGCAAAACGGCTTTTCTGCAAACTTCCCGTCACCCCCTGCAACCAGATCAAACATGTCAATGATGGGATCGACGTGCTCGCCAACGGTAAAGTTCGTGCCGACAGGCTTTTGGGTATTGCGCATCAGGCAATACGCCGTATTGATGTCCAGCTCCAAAATGTCTGGCACGTCGGTTGCAACGCAACAGCGAGTAAACCAGGACATGTTCGGCAAGGTATCAACGACGCGCGTGAAGTCTGAAAGATCCTGCAGCGTCGAAGGCCTGTAGAGATGCGAATCGAGATCCAGCGTCTGAACAGCAGCGCCACCGGTACCAAAATACACGCGCTCACCACCGACCTCGAACGTATACCTGTCGTCGCGACCGTGGAACACAAAGGATTTACACGCACCATCGATAATGTCTTCGACCATGTCCCTGGAAAAACACAGTCGACCCATGTCGTTGATCGTGGCGCCGCACTTGACCGCCTGATCTGTCAGGGCCTGAGGGGCGTCCCCCATGCCAAGTTCGGCAAGCATTCGCAACGACGTATTATAGATTTGCTCAACCTGGTCCGGGCTCAGGGGCCGGTATTGCCCGCCGACCGCTCCGGGTGGCGCCGGGTTGATCTCGGGTGGCTTGCTGCGTTTGGCCTTCATCGCCTCGCGGCTGCCACCTCTTCGTCGGCGAGGTTTAATCGATTCACTCATGATCGCACCAGCGCATAGTCGGGATCGTATAAAGCTGGATTGACGACGGTCGCTTCATACCGCTCGCCAAGAATACCGACCTCCAGACCGGAACCTGCATCGGCGTGCTCCGGATCGACATACGCGTAGGCAATGTTTTTGTTGACGCGATGTCCGTATCCCGCTGATGTCACCGAACCTACCTGTTTGCTACCGGCAAATACCGGATCACCGCCGTGGGCGCTCGCGATGTCACAGTCCACGGTCATGGACACAAGCAGCTTGCGCGGCCCTCGCTCGAGCTGCTTGACCAGTGCTTCCTTGCCGATAAAATCCGGTTTGTCGAGTTTGACGAACCGATCAAGTCGCGCCTCAAACGGATTGTTCTCGTAAATCAGATCCGCTTTCCAGTGCAGGTAACCTTTCTCAAGGCGCATCGATTCAGTGGCGTACAGTCCGAAATAACCCAGCTGAAACTCTTGACCCGCGTCGTTGATCGTCTTCCAGACCAGATACAGATGCTCATTGGGCACGTGCAGTTCGTAGGCAAGCTCGCCCGAGAAACTCACGTTCATCGCGATCACCTCGGCATGGCCGATGGCCATGGGTTTGCACCGTAACCATGGCAATGCCTGCTTCGACCAGTCACAGCGCGGCGAGACTGCCTGGAGCAGCGCCCGTGACTTTGGCCCGGCAACAACCAGTATGGTGTGGCTTTCGGCGCGTTCCTTTACCGTAACCGATTCGGGCTTGAATCGATTGAGCCAGTCACGATCATGCCATTCAGCTGCCGCGGCGGAACCCCACCAGTAAACGTCCTCGCGCAGCTTGACCAAAGTGGCCTCGCTCAGGACGTTGCCTTTTTCGGTGAGCAGGTAGCACAGGCTCAACTTTCCGATTTCGGTGGGTACTAGCCCGCAGACCATTGAGTCAAGAAACGCCTCAACACCCTCCCCGCTGATTTCGTAACGGTTAAACCCGGACACTTCCATCATGCTGACGTGTTGCTGAAGATGCGCGATCTCTTTGGCAACCACGTCTTTGGTCGGCGTAAACCTGTAGCTGTGCTCATCGACAAAGTCAGCATCGGGCTTGAAAAACAGTGCTCGCTCCCAACCGTTGACGACACCCCATTCACAGTTCATCTGATCGAGGGCCGAGTACAGAGGCGTGGTGCGTGCCAGACGTCCAGCAGGCCTGTGCTCGTGCGGCATGTGGTAATGAAATTCGTTTTGATAATCCTCGATTGCCTTCAGCGCGGTAAGTTCCGTGGTCGCGTACTGG
>CALHMG010000048.1 GCA_938034705.1 uncultured Gammaproteobacteria bacterium | reverse complement strand
CGGAGTTCCTCGCGGGACAAAGCCGCTTCGGTTTCGTCAACCTTGACACCTTGCTCGTTCAAAGTGGTCACGCGCGACCGGGCGCACTCACTTGCGGCGAAGTCGCCGTAGTGCCACTTGCCGTTTTCGTCCTTGCATTTTGTGATCGAAGACGAACTGTCGTTTTTGCCCGCGTTCGCAACACCCATACTTGCAGCAAGGGTCAGAGCGACAGCGACGGTGGTCAAGATACGCATAGCTTTAGTTTCTTGGCTTGAAGTTTAAACACTCGAGTCGAACGGCCGGTCACCTGAGTGAGGTGAATCCGTCCGCCGGGGATCTAAATTCAGTGTAGATGAGTGTTTAGCGATTGCAGGGCGCTCGGTCCCTATCGGCTTAGGAGTCTGTCCCAACTCGTGGGGTGCCGAGCGCGCAAAAGCGATTCAACACGGGATTCGGTCCAGCGAGGTCAGGCGGAACGCGAGACGCCGAGGGTGCGCGAAATCATCAATACGACCAGGCCGAGCACAATCACCGGGACACTCAGAACCTGCCCCATCGTGACCCAGTCAAACGCGACAAAACTCAGGTGAGCATCCGGCTCCCGGAAAAATTCGACAATAAAACGAAACGCGCCGTAGCAGACAAGAAACAGGCCGGACACCGCGCCCGCCGCTCTCGGCTTGGCGGAAAAAATCCAGATAATGACAAACAGAACGAGACCCTCGAGCACAGCTTCATAAAGTTGCGACGGGTGACGTGGCTGAGCCCCGGGTCCTTCGGCGGGAAAAACCATTCCTAACGGGCTGGTCGTGACCCTTCCCCACAGCTCCTGGTTGATAAAGTTACCAATGCGTCCAGCGCCAAGTCCGATCGCACAAAGTGGCGCAAGAAAGTCGGTGACTTCCAGGTAGCGTCGATTTTTGACCATCGCAAAAACCGCTACGGCAATGATGACGCCCAGCAGTCCGCCGTGGAACGACATACCACCTTCCCAGATTTTGAATATATCCAGGGGATGACTGGCATAGTGGGCGAAGTTGTAGAACAGCGAATAACCAATTCGCCCGCCAAGGATGACGCCAACAAAAACGTAGAACACAAGATCCCAGACGTCGTCCGGTTTCCATGTCGATCCTGGCGCACGCGTGCGTCTGACGCCAAGCCAGGCGCCGGCCAGAAACCCGACCACGTACATCAGTCCGTACCATTGTATCGACAATGGGCCAAGGCTCAGAGCGACGGGATTGAAGTCAGGATGCACTAACATGGGCTGGAGTATAGCGCGGCAACCGGGATCTCGTGACCTCAGAAGTGATCCGGGCACCGGTTTGCGTACTGCCGATGGCCTCCGAACAATGCAGTGACCGCCCAAAGAGCAATTTCAATGACCACTTCGCACGATAAAGAAAAATCCGGCAACCGCCTGGCCAACGAAACCAGCCCTTATCTGCTGCAGCATGCCAGCAATCCGGTTGAATGGTATCCGTGGGGCGAACTTGCGATTAACACCGCACGGAGCGAGGACAAACCCATCCTGCTTTCCATCGGCTATTCCGCCTGTCACTGGTGTCATGTGATGGAGCATGAGTCGTTTGAAGACCAGGCCGTCGCCGACGTGATGAATCAGAACTACGTGTGCATCAAGGTTGACCGCGAAGAACGGCCTGATCTGGACAAAATCTACCAGCTCGCTCATCAGATGCTGACCCGACGGGGCGGCGGCTGGCCGTTAACGGTGTTTCTGACGCCCCAGGGCCACGCCCCGATTTTTGCCGGCACCTATTTCCCCAAAGAGCCCCGACACGGCATGCCCGGGTTCGTTGATGTTCTCAAGCGGGTCGCCGACCACTACGCTTCCCACCGAGGCGACTTCGACGAACACGACACCAGCATGCGCGAGACGTTCAAACGGTTGTCGATTGGTGAATCGCACCCTGAAGAACCCGACCCCGGCGTGCTGCAAAATGCCACCGCGGAGCTCGCAAAGATTTTCGATCGTGCCCACGGAGGTTTCGGTACCGCCCCCAAGTTTCCGCACCCGACCAATCTCGAAGTGCTTCTGCGTGCCTGGGAGCGCGATGAAAGCGACGCCGCTGCAGAAATGTTGGTGCATACGCTTGAGTCGATGTCTTCTGGCGGTCTCAATGACCAGCTCGGCGGCGGCTTTTGTCGCTACTGCGTTGATGCGGACTGGACCATCCCCCATTTCGAAAAAATGCTCTATGACAACGCGCAGCTTCTGTCTCTGTACGCTGACGCCAGCGAACTTGTGCCGGATTCGGGGTTTGATCAGATTGTCGAAGAAACGGTCGAGTGGGTTACTGGCGAGATGCAGAACGAAGCCGGCGGTTTTTACTCGGCACTCGATGCAGACTCCGAAGGTGAAGAAGGAAAGTTCTATGTATTCACCGCCAGCGAAATCGAAACCGCAACGGGTTCTGAATCCTGGCCGCTGATCCGGGACCGCTTTGGTATCACGGGTGAACCCAACTTCGAAGGAAAATGGCATCTGAATGTCGCCAAACCGCTTTCCGAGGTTGCCGCTGCCGCCGGAATTACCGAAGATCTTGCCCGGCAGCGCATTGACGCGGGGCGTCGAGCCTTGCGCAAGGTACGCGACACGCGGGTCCGACCCGGACTCGACGACAAGATCCTGACGTCATGGAACGCGCTGATGATTCGCGCAATGGCGCGGGCTGCCCGCGTCATGCAGCGCGACGACTGGGCGCAGGCAGCAGAACGTTCGCTGGATTTTGTCATTGGCACCCTCTGGCGCAACGGTCGTCTTCTCGCCACCACGCGCGCCGGCAAAACCCATCTCAACGCTTACCTTGACGACTACGTTCTCATGATCGATGCGGTACTTGAACTGCTGCGGACTCGCTGGCGTGATGGCGATCTGGAATTCGCGATCGAGCTCGCTGACCGGATTTTGCTGAGCTTTGAAGACAAGGAGAACGGTGGCTTCTTTTTCACATCCGACGACCATGAACAGCTGCTGCAGCGCCCGAAACCAACCATGGACGACGCGATGCCGTCGGGCAATGGCATCGCGGCTCTCGCGTTGGGTCGACTTGGCCATGTTCTTGGAGAAACTCGCTATCTCGAAGCCGCAACAAGAACACTGCGGATGCTTTCCCCGTTAATGAAAGAGTCCGCGTCACCGTTTGGAAGCGCGGTAATCGCGGTAGACGAACATTTCCATCCCCCTCAGACGATCGTCTTGCGCTACGGTGACCGAACCGCACTCACCCCCTGGCTCGATCTGTTAAAGCAACGGTATTCACCCGGACGAATCGTCATGGCAATCCCGAACGATGCGAAGTCGTTGCCGGGAATCCTTGCGCAACGCACGGCGCATGCGGACGTGACGGCCTACGTCTGTCAGGGTTTTGCCTGTGAGGCGCCGGTCAGTGACCTCGAGGCGTTCACAACTGCGCTTGCGGCCGGCTGAGGATGGCAGCTCGTCGCACAAAGTAAATTCCTTGCAAACAAACGGACAGATTCAGCAGTCGTTAACTCACGAGGGTGTAACAGTCGTGGTATACGTTGTCCCTATAACGGCCGAAGGAGTAACTCCGTGTCTGAATACAGATTCCCCCGCCCACTATCCGCCCTCGTTCGAAGCGGCCTGATGCTTGGCAGTTTGTTTGCGACCTGCTTAGCCCACGCCGGCTCGTTCATTGTGATGGACGTCGGCACGGCTACGTCCCATCACGAGTCAACCGCGTGGGTCGATACCGGCAAAATCGCGATTACCCAGAGCAACATGGATGGTTACATGCTGTTCGACAAAGCCAGCAATACCGTCACGATGGTCGACCATGCCCAGAAGTCGTTCGTTCGAATGGACGAAGCAAAAATTGAACGAATCGTCGGCATGGCGAGCGGCGTCATGGGCGCCATGGCAAGCGCGATGGGATCATTGCAGAATCTTCCAGAGGCCCAGCGCAAGGCGGCGGAAGACATGATGAAGAACATGGGCCTCGGTGCGCCTGCCGGCCAGGCCACCAAAAAGGTCGTTACGCCAACTCAGGAGCAGCGAACCGTCAACGGCGTCCGCTGCAAGATGCACAACGTCATGAGCAACGGTGCGGCCGTGAGTCAGGCGTGCATCGCATCAGCGGCACAAACAGGCATAGCCCCGGCCGACTGGGAGACCATTCAGTCGATGCGCAAAATGTGGATAAAATTTGCCGATCGCGCGACACCGCTTATCGAGAAATTCGGCACCGGCCTGCCCGATATCAGCGCGGTTGGAGTTGATGGTCTGCCCGTGATGGTAATTCGCGGCGGCAAACCCGAGCTTCTGGTTCGAACGATCGGTCGAGGCAAAGCGCCACAAAACGTCATGTCGGTTCCAAGCGGCTACAGGGAAAAGAGTCTTCCCATCATGTAAGGCCGTTCACCCGGTCGAACACCCAATCGAAACGCTAGCCAAGCTGCAGTTTGTGCGACACCAGACGCTCGTAGTGCGGCAGGCAATCATCGAGCACCTGCGTGAGATGCGCCGGCACACGGGTGTCGCGTTCGCGCCATGGTGCGAACTCGGTCGATTTCCATACCGCGTCATACCAGTGTTCACTCCAGACACCATCTGAGTCACGACGCCCGGCGGGCCATGCGAGCATGTTGTCCTGGAATTCGATCCCCGTCCTGTCGCACAGCTGTCGCAGAATCCCCTCGGGGTCTTTTAAGACGTCGGCCGAATCCAGCACCACGGGCGAACGCCCTGTGCGCTCCACGAGATACTCGTAGATCCTGGTCTGCTGTGGAAAACCCAGATCCATCGCGGTGATCGTGTCGCCCTCGCGCTTATTGTGGTACGACGCGAGAACCTCGTCGGGCCGCCTGATCAAAAAACAGTTAACCAGCGAGTCGAGCCACTCCAGCGGCATTTGCGGCAACAGATGATGGGTCATGTGCTTTTGATAAAGCACTTTTGCTTCTCGCGGTTCTTTGCTTGCGCAGGCTTTGAGTATCGGCTGCCAGTCAACGCCCTGCTCCTCGATGACTGCCGCTGCCATCGGGTGGGGCAAGCCGGTCTCGGCGAGGTAAGGCCCGTATAACGGCTCGTCCCAGACACGGGTGTCGGTGCGGTTTTCAAAGGAACGCATCATCGCCGTCGAGATGTTGCGAGGCCCGGACCACATGGCGATGTTCACTTGAGTCATGTTCCTGTTTCCGATGGAGAAAACCGTTGTCTTACAGACTGCGTCGCAATGTTCGCACGATCCCGACCACCAGAAAACTCAAAGCCACAAACACCAGAGATGCAACCAGTCCATTTTTACCCATGACGTCCATCGCAACTCCGGATGACGCTGGCCCTACGAGCGAACCGATTCCCCAGATGACACCGAAACTTGCCTGAGCGGTCGCAAGTTCGACGCCACTGAAACGATCACCGACGATTGTCATCGCAACCGCGTAAAGACCGTTGGAAAAACCGCCCCAGAGAAACAGCGTCAAAAGACTCGCGAGCCCGGTACCGATCACTACCGGCAGTAGCGCGGCGCCCACGACGGTTCCCACACCGCAGGTGATCAAAACGAGATATCGGGGAAAAGCATCCGCTGCCCATCCCACCGGAAAGGTCAAAACAACCATTCCAAACAGGAATCCCGAAACCAGCAACGCCGAATTGGTTTCGGACAGTCCCGACTGCAGCCCGTACACGGGCAACAGCGCGAAGACGTTGACGTCATGCCATGCTGTCGCAAAGATGGCAAAACACACGGTTGGTGCGACAATCAGAAAGCTCAACGGACTGAACGAGGCGTTACCGTCAACCGCCGGTGCCATGGTCGAGTGATCGAATCGCATCACCAGACCGGCAAGAGCCACAAACAGTGAACCGGCGACAAATGGCGCCCATCCCTCTGATCCCGTGATCGTCAAAATGATCGGACCGAGCGCCATGGACACACCGAGCACGGTGCCATAGACGGCCATCAAACGTCCTCGATTGCGATTGTTGGCCAGCTGATTGATCCAGGTCTCCGACGCGATGAAGAGACCGGCGCCAGACCCTCCCATGACCATGCGGATCACAAACCATGCCACGATGTTGTCTATGAGCGGCAGCAGGAGAAAACAGATCGCTTCGGTTATAACGCTGACGTAGATGACGCGGCGTGAGCCAAACAGACTCATCAGCCTTGGCACGTAGTAGGCAACGACCAGTGTGCCAAAAGCCGGTGCAGCCGAAATTGCGCCGATCAGCGTCTCGCTGTATCCCCGTTTCTCGAGAATGATGGCCACCAGGGGCATTCCGAGACCGACGGTAATGCCAAACACGCTGAGGCAGGCGATGACGACGCAGAACGTGCGAATCGGCACATCCTGCCAGAGCGACGCGCCGTCGGCGTCTCGAACGGGCTTCAAAGTTTAAACACCCGGCTGACGCCACCGCGCCTTGGATCGCCTGCCGCCACCACACCGGCCGGACCTGCGTCGATCGCGTGGACACCGCCGAAGTAAAAGCTTGGCTCGTTGAACACCGTGCTGGCCGTAGCCTTTGCGGTCAATGAGTCGACGACGTTGTCTTCAAAGCCACCTTCGATATACAGATGATCGTCGTCCAGATGGATACGGGGCGCAAAGAGCGCGTCTTCGAGACCCATGTTGAGCCTGGTGATATTAAGAATCACCTGCAGCAAGGCGGTACGAATCCGATTGGATCCACCCGACCCCATCATGATCTCGCGGCCGTCCGCGTAGCGCAGCAGAGTGGGCGCCATCATCGACGTCATTCGCGTGTTGGGGCGCCAGGTGCCGATTCCTCTCGGATTCAGATCATCTTCACCGAGCATGTTGTTCATCATGAATCCGGCATCTTCGATCACCTGACCCGAACCCTCGCCGTTTGAGGTCGACATGCAGGCAACATTCCCCTTCGAGTCCAGAACATTGATATGCGTCGTGCCGCGAAACACCGCCGCTCTCTCAGAGATTTCGTTCTGCCACGCCTCAACCAGCGTCGGATCGAACATGAGCGCCGCATCCGGAAAATCGAAATCATCCTCTGTTGCATGAGTGCGAACTGCGGAGGTTGCCCTCATCACTTCGGTTAGCGTGTGCAGACGTTCAATTTCGTCCAGTCCCTGAAACGCGGGTTTCATGCCCTCGATCAGCGTCAGCCCGAACCCGATCAGCAACCCGCCGGCCGACGGTGGTCCGGTACTGCAGACGCTGGCGGCACCACAATCGTATTTGACCGGCTCCCGGAGTCGAGATTCGTATCGACTCAGGTCTTCAAAACCGACACACCCGCCGCCACCGCGACGCGCGTTTTCAAGAACCTGCGCTACTTCTCCACGATAGAAAAAGTCCGCGCCCTCTATTGAAAGGGTGTCAAGAAAGTCTGCAAACCTTGGATTGAGAAAAGTCGCTCCGGGGCCCAGGAGTTGACCCTCGTCAACAAAGAGCTCGCGTCCGGCTGGACGATCGCTGACGACGGGCTCGACCGCGTGAAGAATCTCTGCCTGCTGTTCGGTCAGAGGGGTTCCGTTCTGGGCCAGTTCAATCGCCGGCGCAAGAATGTCACGTAAAGGCATGAACCCCAGTTGGGAATGCAGACTGAACAACCCATGCACAACCCCGGGCACGGCAACGGTTCCGTTGCCGATGTGATAGACCTGACTGGTTTCGCCGAAGTCCACCGTAACCGCGCGAACATCCATTTCATGGGCGCTCGGCTTTCGCAACGGTGTCATCGCAAACGCGTCTACCACCCGGGCACGCTCACGTATCGGCTGAGCAAGAATAAACGCGCCACCACCGGGGGATGCAAGCACCGGTTCAGCAATGCATGCGGCAAAAAACGCGCCGATCAGCGCGTCATACGCGTTGGCGCCGTCGAGCAAAAGATTCTGGGCGACATCTGTGGTGACCTCATGACCCGCCGCAACAGCTGCTACTGACATAGTTACACCATCCCTGATACCAAAACGCCACAATCAACAATTGGCCGTCACCGTTGCAGTGCGGTTGAGAAAGTTTCAACCGGCGAGGCGCTATGGGCAACGCGCGATTCGTTTGCGCAACGGGTCAGCGCGGCAGTATAGGCGTATTGCGCCTTGGGAGGGAACGTCGCTCAGCGACTGTGGCCGATTGCCACTGAGGGAGGCTGATCGACCGTCAGGTCTTCTGCCGGCGCCGCACAATGTCGAAAAAATCGAGTCAGAGACGCTGCATCTATTGCGGCAAGGACTTTAGTGGAAGCATTTTCCCAGACCAGACTGCCGCCGGTCTTTCGCGCAGCCACCGCGAAATCAACCAGTGCCGCCAGCCCAACGCTGTCAACATGGGTCAGATTCCGGGCGTCGATGACGACAAACGAACCGGGTTGCGTGGTTGCCATGACGGCCCGCAGCCGATCACTGGTCGACTGAACAAGAGCGCCATCAAGGTCGACGGTAATTTGATCTTTCGCCTGTGAAGTCGAAACCGTCAGTTCAGCGGGACCGTTGTAACGAACCGCACGCCACTGTCGAAAAAATGCGCCTGGAAAATACGTGAGATCTCTGAAGTATCGACGCCAAAGTCGGCGTGGCTCATTGCACAGACGATGCAGCCACTCAAGCCCGATGCGTCTGATCCACACCGGCGCCCGGGTGGTTCGGCCCGTTATGAAGTCAAACGTTCCTCCAACGCCGATGCACACTGGCACATCGAGCTGGCTCAGATTTTGATCTATCCACTTGTCCTGTTTGGGCGCGCCAAACGCAACAAACAGCACGTCGGGATCGGCATCGCTGATACGCTGCAGAATACCGGGGTCCCGCGAAGAAACAGCCTCGATGGTCGGCGCATCGACGCCAACAACCTTGAGTCCGGGGTTGTCGCGAATGAGGATATCGGCGGCCTGCTGCGCCACCCCTTCAGCAGCCCCGAGAAAATAGAAACTGATCTGCTTGCGGGCAGCCACAGCCGCAAATTCGGGAACCAGATCGGCACCGGTGACGCGTTCCGTGACGGGTACGCCGAGCAGGCGACTTCCCCAGACCAGGGGCATGCCGTCAGCCGTCGCATGGCTGGCGCCGAGAAGAATATTCTGGACCTCCGGGTCATCGGTCGCGTGTACCAGAAAGTCGGCGTTGATCGTTGCAATCTGGTGGCTGATTCTTCTCGCGCGGCCGTCGGCCACGAGCTCAACCAGACGATCAAGCGTCTGGCGCATGTCGTCTGTATCGATGACCGTACCGAGAACAATCAGGCGCATGAGCGCTCCCACGTCAGTTCCCGACCCGTGCCCGGGCCGGCGATATCAAAACAAGACTTCAAGCAAGACTTCAAGCAAGACTTCAGACAAGACTTCGACGCAGCGACCATGAATCCACCGATCCCCAAGAGACAAACTCCACAAAGACCAACTTTCGAAAGGCCAGCCCCGGAAAACTCAGCCGCGTTGTATCGCATGACCACACGTTTCACGCAGACCCGCCCCCACGGCAGATGCCAGCGCGACGTCCCGGGGCGTTGCCGGCCCGGTAGCCTGTGATTCATCCAATCAACCAAGTTAATCCCCTTACCCGTTGTATGCTCGCAGAAACAACGACACGAATCGGTGTGATGCGTCGCAGATGCCGAGCGATGGCCACGAAGGCGCTAGCGTCCCAAAACGAGAGACAGGTGTCGCGAGACTAGGACACAGAAATGCAGAATTTCGTGCATTCGGACCCCAATACCAGCCAGCGGGGGCTACCGTAACGCCAGAGAAACACCGCTGACGATAGCGAATTGTTATTTCATGCCAAGATAGGCCTCCGGAACTTCTTTTGCTGGGTAAAAATCCCACCCATTCACTACCACTTCACGACCATTTCTGAACAGAGGCTCCTGACGATGAGTGAGGCAACCGTTTCTTTCATAAACATGGCTGACGGCACGTTTGACGACTATGCCCTGCTGGCCGAAGAAGAAGAAAAACACCTTCAGGGCACCGCGGGCCGGGTGCTCGAACATCTGGCGCTTCAGGCGGGCGGATTCGGCGGCTACAAGATTGATCGCCTCACTCACTCACTGCAATCGGCGAGTCGCGCAGAACGTGACGGTCTCGACGAACAATGGATCTTCGCAGCGCTGATGCATGACATCGGTGACACGATTGCGCCGCAGAATCATTCCGAGATGGCGGCTTCCGTGATTCGACCTTATGTACGTCACGAAGTGTATGAGGTCGTCAAATATCACGGACTGTTCCAGGGCTACTACTATGCCCATCACTACGGCGAGGACCGGAATGCACGCGATCAGTTTCGCGAGGCTCCTTTTTTCGACGCGACCGTGAACTTCTGCGAGCGTTACGACCAGAACTGTTTCGACCCCGAATACGACGCGTTCTCGCTGGACCACTTCGCGCCACTCGTACACGAAATGTTCAGTCGTAAACCTCAATTCCCAACGCCCTGAACCTTGGGAAAACGTCCTCCAGAACCCCAGTCGTCCAGTCACATCGCCTGAGAAAACCGCGCAAATCGGCGGATCGCCAGAAAAATGCTTTGACTGGCTGAAAAAGATCACTACGATGCGCCGAGCACGAAGCGGACCTTCTACGGACCGTTCCGTGCCCACGACTACAACGATAAAAACCTGTCACAAAACGATCAAAGCAGATCATTGAGATGACAGTTTTCGAAGGAGAACAACATGAGCGCAATGCTTCCCTGGATTATCAACCTTATCTGTGGAGCGGTCGGCGGCAACGTCATCGGCTCAATTTTCAAGAAAATCAGCCTGGGTGGCCTCGGCAACTCGATCGCTGGTGCAGCCGGTGGTGGTATCGGCGGCGGACTGCTGAGCATGCTCGGCATGGGCGGCGCCGCTGCGGCTGGCGCATCGACCGGTCTTGACGTTGGCAGCCTGCTCGGCAGTGTCGCGACTGGCGGCGTCGGTGGCGGCGTAGTGATGGCGGTAATTGGCGCCATCCGCAGCATGATGGGCCGCTAAACCGACCTGATTCGGTTTTCAGCTCAATCCCAAGCTGAACAGATCGGTCCGGATAAGTTCTGGACCACGAAGGCGCCGGCTCTATGCCGGCGCTTTTGGTTTCAAGGCCCGCGTCGTGCCTTGTAAACCCTAGCCCGGCGCGTAAAATCCAGCGACTTCAGGCTTTACGCCTTGACGCCCTGCACAAGTGCCTTAATCCAATGACTCAATCGAGCGTGCCCGACTTACTGTCCGAAACCGAAGACCTGGTGGTCAGATTCGCCGGTGACTCGGGCGACGGTGTCCAGGTAGTCGGACAGCAGTACACCCTTGAAACCGCGCTTGCCGGCAACGATCTGGCGACGTTCCCGGATTTTCCTGCGGAAATTCGAGCGCCAGCGGGAACACTTTTCGGAGTGTCTGCCTACCAGATCCACTTCGGCTCGCGCGACATCAGAACGGCCGGTGACGATCTGGACGTTCTGGTGGCGTTCAACCCGGCGGCGCTGAAAACCAACGTTGGAGATCTGAAGCCGGGCGGCCTGCTGGTCATCGACACCGGCGCCTTCAACGAACGCAGTCTCAAAAAAGCAGACTACGACTTCGATCCACTGATCGACAACCGTCTGGATCAATGGCGGGTTCTCGCGGTAGACATCACCGCGATGACTCGCGCCGCGGTCGTCGACTGTGGTGTGTCGACACGGGAAGCTGCAAGGTCGAAAAACTTTTTCGCCCTTGGGCTGGTTCTGTGGCTGACCAGCAGACATCGCGAAACAACGCGCGAATGGATGCAGGGCAAATTTGCTTCCAGTCCTGCCGTACTGGCCGCCAACCTCGCGGCTCTCGATGCCGGACACGCGTGGGGAGAAACCGCCGAGCTGCCCCCGGAAGTTGGAGCTGTTCACGTCGCGCCAGCCTCTTTGGCCGAGGGCACCTACAGAAATATCAACGGTACCGAAGCGCTGTCGTTCGGACTGCTCACCGGCGCGCGACTGGCTGAACTTGAACTGGTCTACTGCTCGTATCCGATAACACCGGCGTCGAACATGCTGCATGCGCTTACGCAACTCGCGCAATATGGCGTTCAGACGTTCCAGGCCGAGGACGAGATCGCGGCGGCCTGCGCCGCTCTTGGCGCGTCCTATGGCGGGAGCCTTGGCGCTACCGGCAGTTCGGGGCCAGGACTCGCGTTGAAAATGGAAACAATCGGGTTGGCAATTGGCGCAGAACTTCCGATGGTGATCGTAAACGCCCAGCGCGGCGGACCCAGCACCGGACTGCCGACCAAGACCGAGCAGTCAGATCTCTTTCAGGCTGTGCTCGGGCGCAACGCCGACGCCCCGGTCGCCGTAGTTGCATCGCGATCAGCGGGCGACTGCTTCGAGACGGCGGTAGAGGCTGTCCGACTCGCCGTGACCTACATGACACCGGTAATCCTTTTAACGGATGGTTACCTGGCAAACGCGTCAGAGCCGTGGTTGATACCGGACCCGCGCAAGCTCGATTCATTCAAGGTTGCGTTTCACAGCGATCCCGAGGGCTTTGAACCATTTTCCCGCGACGAGACGACGCTCGCCCGCCCCTGGGTCAAACCAGGCACACCGGGACTGGCGCATCGCATCGGTGGCATCGAACGTGCCGATGGCAGCGGCAACATCTCCTACGACCCTGACAACCACCAGCTGATGACGCAACTGCGTCGTAACAAGATCGATGGCATTGCCAATGACATTCCGGCCCAGGGTTACGAATTCGGTGATGAGAGCGATTCGACCCTGATCGTTGGCTGGGGCTCGACATGGGGCCCGATCCAGTCTGCAGTGCAGCAGCTACGCAGCACCGGCATGAGGGTCGCTTCGACACATCTGCGTCACCTGTGGCCGCTACCGGCCAATCTGGGATCAATGCTGGAACAGTTTGATCGGGTTATCGTTCCGGAGATGAATGACGGGCAACTGGTAAAGTTGCTCCGTGCGCAATACGCGATCGACGCCACTGGAATAAACAAAGTCGCCGGACAGCCGTTTCGAATCCGAGAGCTGGTTGAGTCGATCAACAAAGAGGTCACAACATGAACGCCCCGGACGCAACAGCACTGAAAGCGAAAGACTTCGCGACCGATCAGGAAGTCCGCTGGTGCCCCGGATGCGGCGACTATGCGATTCTGAAGACGATGCGCAAGACGCTGGCCGAAATCGGCGCCAATCCTGACAACACCGTTTTTGTTTCCGGTATCGGCTGCGCGGCGCGATTCCCGTACTACATGGCGACGTACGGATTTCATACGATTCACGGGCGCGCGGCTGCTGTAGCCACAGGGCTCAGTCTTGCGAATGACGATCTTGATGTCTGGGTCGTCAGTGGTGACGGCGACTCACTTTCGATCGGCGCCAACCACCTGCTGCACGTGCTGCGCCGCAATGTCGATGTTCAATATCTCTTGTTCAACAATGAGATCTACGGTCTAACCAAGGGACAGTACTCGCCCACGTCACGACCAGGCACCCGCAGTCCGTCATCGCCGACAGGATCTGCTGATGCTCCGGTTCACGCCGTGTCCTACGCCCTTGGATGTGGCGCGAGTTTTGTCGCCCGCGCCGTCGACGTCGGATCGGCAGTGCTGGGCGATGTTCTGAAGCGGGCACGTGATTATCGGGGCGCCAGCTTTGTCGAAATTCTCCAGAACTGCATCGTCTACAACGACGGCATTTTTGATGGTCTGACCGACAAAAAAGTGCTGGCCGACAACACCGTTGTCGCGCGCCATGGTGAAAAGCTGCTGTTTGGCAAAGACAATGAACGCGGCCTTGCTCTGAGCAGCGGTGGCTTTGGCATAGAGGTCGTGACGCTCGGCGAGAACGGCATCACGGTAGACGACGTGCTGGTTCACGATGAAACCAATCCGGTTCTCGCGGGTTTGCTGGGCAAACTGGGTGGACCTGAGACACCCACCGTCGTCGGTGTCATTTACTGTCAGCCGAGAGCGACATTTGCCGACACCCGCCGTGACAGTTCGTCTGTCCCTTCGTCAGAACGCGACGTGCCGGACCTGTCAGATCTCAACGCTGTGTTTCATGCAGGCACGGTTTGGGAAGTTAACTGACCGGTCGCTGATTCCAGTGACGCCGGACAGATTTTAAGATTGAATTCAGCTGGCCCCGAAAATCGTCGGGAACTCAAGCCAGGTTCACAATGTTCAACCAATCTCGTGGAGTCGCAGCTGTAACAACGGCGACACAAGCTGACTGACAATGTAGTTTGCAAACGACGTCAGACGATTTTCCTGTCTCCGGTCGAAACATTGTTTTTTAAGATCGATCAGCCCTGTCACATTTGGGTGAGTTCATATTGTTATAATTGCACACCACACGCTTTTGGTAACAGCGGCCGCGCACGCAGGCAGATAGCGATCAGCGACTACGACGCCGCAATATGTGAACGATTTGAACCATCATCTGAAATTGGACGCATTGTCCAGAACCACCGAATTGAGACCTGTACCCACGTTGCACGACGAGCGTCGCGACGCGGGCCGGGATACCGTTGTCCTTGCCGGTGCGCTGCGCTCGGGCACGACGCTGTTTAGGCTCATGCTCGGCGGTCATTCGGCGTTGAATCCCAGGGACGAGCACGACTACCTGTCCGATGTGCTGAACGCCGACGGTAGCGAGCCCGAACCCGACGTGCTCGCCGAACGCCTCAAGACCCATCGCGTTTTCCAGAGCCACAACATCTTTGTCGAACGTGGCAGTCGCTACGCCGATCTGCTCGAACGCACCCTCTCGCCGCTTCGCAATAATGGCGGGATGCCGGTTATTTCGCTGCATCGAAACTTTGAAGCGATGCTGCCCTATTTCGCCAACGCGAAATTTATTCACCTGCTGCGTGACCCGAGGGACGTGGCCAACTCCAGCGTCGACATGGGCTGGAACGGAAACGTATACCGTGGTGTCGACCACTGGATTGAGACAGAGCGATCCTGGGCCGCGGTCGCAAAGATTCTGCGTCCGGAGCAAATGCTCACGATCAAATACGAAGATCTCGTGGAAGACCCTGAAACAACGCTGCGCGCAATCACGGACTTCCTGGGGCTCGACTTCGAACCCCAGATGCTGACCAGCTACACCAAGACCTCAACCTACAAACCGATTGATCCGAGTCGCAGTGGTCGCTGGCGTCAGCTGATTTCCCGCAACGATCTGGCACGACTTGAGGGCAAGATCGAACAGCAGCTTGGTGAAGCAGGCTATGAACCGGTCACGGCAGG
>CALHMG010000047.1 GCA_938034705.1 uncultured Gammaproteobacteria bacterium | reverse complement strand
GGGCTCGTCATCACGGCGACGTCGTCGCCGCCGACTGGTGGGCGGTAGCGGACATAGGTGCCGCTGCCAGGGCGTCGCAGCACCAGGCCGATTTCCTCGAGCCGACGCAGTGCCTCTCTGACGGTGCCTCGCGAAGCGCCGAATTCGGCAGCCAGCGCCCGCTCAGCCGGGAGTTGATCGTTGTACATGTATTCGCGATTCAGGATCGCGCGACGCAGCACCCGGGTAATCCCGCCCGCGCCATTGGCCGAGGTCGTCAGAACATGATCGTTGGCTTCTGGATCAACTCGCGCGCGGGTGGACGGCACAGCTGGATTGTCAGAATTCATAGTCGGCCTGCTTTCGGACTGTTGGGACCCGGCGCTGGTTGCGGTCGGGCGTTGTGCAAAGTCGGTGTGCTGTCGTGGCTGCATGTCTGTGAGACTCCTTGAAGTCAGCTCGGGTCAGTGCTTTGTTCTGCTCGGGAGTTGGCTTCGCGTGTGAGTGGTGTCGGTATCGTGCTGCTGCGTCTCGATTTTGAATTCTGGTGTGTGACCCTGATATCCGCGGCTCGCAAACGCGTGCCTCGCGAGGTGTCACTTTCCAAGGTCCTACCTAAGGTCCTGAAGTCCTGAAGTCTTTAAAGTTATCGCTGAATCTGTCCCGTTACGGTGCACTGACATCGCGTCGCGGGGTGTTCTCGTTCGGCAACAGGATTGTCGTGCTTGGTATCAAATTGCTTGGTATTAAATTGGTTCTAATATTCATGCTGGTTCAGAACCGGAGAAAGTGTTTAAGAATCCGGTGCTAACACGCTGGCAATTCTCTGATGCCCGAATCACACTATCATCCCGGAGAAAAATAGCCCAACGCGAACTCCCACCAGTTGGATCGGGCCACGGGGTAATCAGGTGACTGTGGTAAAACCAATCTGAGCGTGGACTGCAATCGTGGTTCAAAATTGGTCCCGTTCTCTAAAACTATAAGCGTCTTCGAGGCGCGAATTGTCAGAACCCACCCATTACCGAACAGAGGAGCAGTCCGTGGCAGCACGCAAGAAAAAAGCGAAAAAAAAGGCGACCAAAAAGCCCGCCGCCAAGCGCGCGGTAAGACGCACCAAGGAGATGGCCACTGATCTGGAGAACCATGTTTCTGCAGCCGGTCGCGATCGCTTGATCAAGGATGTGCGTAAGAAGATCAACGAACTCGGTATCGAGTACATCTACTACCAGTTCATTTCCGTTACCGGCCGTATCGTCGGTAAAGGTATTCCGGCAGACCACTGGGAAGCGACCGCTGAACGCGGGTTCCAGCTTGTCTACGGATCTACCGCCAACCTGTTTATCGATCGTCACGGTGACTACATCGGTTATGGACCCGAGGCGATGGAGCTGGTTGGAATTCCGGATCCCGAGACTTTCTGTCAGCTGCCCTGGGACAAGCGCGTTGCGCGCGTGTTCTGCACCTGCTTCAGAAATCGTGAAGAGCGCGATAACCCCGGCGGCCATCTCACGTCTGACTGTCGCGGCAACCTCGCGATGCATCACAAGCAGTTCCAGAAAGACCACAATCTGAATTTCCGCATTGGTATGGAGCCGGAAATGATGTGGCTCAAGAAAGGCGCCGACGGTCTGCCTGACGGTGGCTTCTCCAAGCCGAACTGCTACCACATCGACCAGTTTGAAAGCCTTCGTCCGGTGTTCATGAAAGTGATCGAATATGGCAGGGCGATGGGCCTCGACATGATTCAGGGCGACCACGAGGACGCACCGGGTCAGCTGGAACTCAACTGGATGTTCGACGATGTCCTGCGCACCTGCGATCGCCTGTCGACCTATCGACAGATCTGCGCCCAGGTTGCGCGTGAATTCGATCTCATTGCCTGCTTCATGACCAAGCCATTCATGGGCGTCTCCGCGAGTGGCTGTCATACCAACATGTCGCTGTGGAAAAACGGCAAGGATGAAATCAACCCGCTCGGTCAGGGCAAGATGCTCAAGGGGCACGACGGCGTGTACTCGTACATGAAGGGCGGCGAAAACATGTTCATGCCGGACACCGACGACATGCAGATGCCGGGTCAGACCGGTCTGTATGCCATCGCCGGCATCATGAAGCACCTCGACGGCCTGACGGCGCTGGGCTGCTCTACGGTGAACAGTTACAGACGACTCTGGGACACCGGTTTCTGGGCACCTGTCTACAAGGACTGGGGTTACCAGAACCGAACGACCGCGCTGCGTATTTCGGCACCCGGCCGTTTTGAATATCGCGCCGTTGACTCGATGGTTAACCCGTATCTGCTGAACTCCGGATTGCTCATTGCAATGGATGAAGGCCTGAGCAAAAAGCTCGATGCGGGCAAGCCCGAGAACCGTAACGTCTATGAGGCGATGGAGTCGGGTAAAACATTTACCAAGCTTCCGATGTCTCTCGGTGAGTCACTGCAGGCGTTGCGCGACGACAAGACGCTGATGACGGCTCTGCCCGATGAAATGGGCAAGGTGTTCATGCACTACAAGGAAGACGAGTGGGCCAAGTTCATGGCCACGACGACCAGCTGGGACATGGAGCAGTACTGGGATTGCCTGCCATAGCCCCGGGGCTGGAGGCAATGTTCGCGTTGCGGCCAACGAGCCTGCAGTTTGCAAAGCTGTAGATCCGAGGCCGCCTCGCGAGCGTAAAGAACACAACAAGCATCAAGAAACGAGAACAGAAACAGGAGCGGGAAAACATGTGTGGAATCGCCGGCCTGATACATCGAAAGAAGAGTTCGGATATCGGTACCGAAATGACCTCGATGTTGCAGGCACTCAAACACCGCGGACCGGACTCGACCGGCTTTGCGCTTTATGGGCATCCGGATGCAGGCGAGCACGTACTGCGATTCAAGGTTGCTGAACAGGAAGACCTCAAGTCGGGTTTCGATATCCACGCGCAGCTGGTTGAGCGCAAGGCCGAGGTCGACCGCCGGCTTGCGGAATACGGTGCCGAGGTTGTCGAGAAAGAAGACGCGACCGACTACGCCTACCGTTACAAAATCAAATACTCGGGCGACATGAAGCGTCTGGCCGACTACATCGAGGATGTAGAAGGCGCGGAGATTCTGTCGATCGGCGAGGCGCTTGAGCTCATCAAGGACCTCGGTGATGCGACGACCGTTTCGAATCAGTATGCGCTGGAGAATTTCAACGGCACCCACGCGATCGGGCACACCCGTATGGCGACGGAATCGGATGTTGATATCCGTTCCGCACACCCTTACTGGGCCTACCCGTTTAACGACGTGTCGGTCGTTCACAACGGCCAGTTGACCAACTACTGGAATTCGCGCCGCGCGCTTGAGCGCAGCGGGCACCGATTCATGTCGAACTGCGACTCCGAGCTCATCGCTGTCTATCTGGCTGACCAGATGGACAAGGGCGAAGCGCTTGAGGATGCCATGGAGAGATCAATCAACGAACTCGACGGCGTATTTACTTACGTCGTTGCGACGTCTGACAAGCTCGGCATGGCCAAAGACGTGATGGCTGCAAAGCCAATGGTTTTATATGAAAGCGATGATTTTGTTGCGCTGGCTTCTGAGGAAGTCGCCATCCGCAGCATATTCCCGCACGAGATTGACACCTTTGATCCGTATGAAGGGGAGGTACGAGTATGGCAGAACTAGATACCAAAGATTCCTACAACATGGGAATGCACACGGAGCAGCTGCGGGGTCGAACCCAGCAGACGTTCTTCTCCGCGGAAGAATCCGGTAACACCGTCT
>CALHMG010000046.1 GCA_938034705.1 uncultured Gammaproteobacteria bacterium | reverse complement strand
GACCCCCCTTCGGCCTCGCAGGTCCAGGCTACCGCTGTCAGTTGTGGGGACAGATCAATCAACAGGGTCGATCCGCTGCCATCACCGGGCCCTTCGTTATTGATCAGCACCGTGTACGTTGATTCAACGCCGGTGATGTATCGCGTCTGGTTATTGTCGGCCGAGACCGTGAGATCCGCATGGGTGGTTGCCTCAATACGCGAACCTGTGACGCGGAACTCGGAGATATTGAATCGACTCTGGGGATCGGCGAACACGAGACGCAGTCGTCTGGCCGGCGCCCGGGTCACCACCTCTCGCCACTTGCCCCACCTGTGGTCGCTGGACACGGTGGTCAGAGGTTCAAAGTCATCGCCCTGAACCGAGGTAGATGCCTGGATCTGAAGAGCGGCGCTTTCCTGATTCAGGTTTCCGACAAAATATTCAACGCTGTCCAGTTGATACAGGCCGCCAAGATCAAGTTCGGCCGTCATCGGATAGCTGCTGGCGTTCCATGGACTCGGGTTGACCCAGCTGTCCGCGTCGTCGGTGCCCCAGGGTTCGACGCCGTCGATCAACCTCAGTGCACCGCGGGAGTTGGCGGTATCGACGGCCGTGACGCCGGTGATGAGCGCGGGTTCGCTGTCTGCAGGTACGGTCGGCGGGTTGGGCGTTGTGGGCTCCGGGTTTGTGGGCTCCGTTGTCACCGCGTCGCCGTCGACCACACGTCCCTCGACATCAATCTCGGAGAGATTGAAACGGTCATCGAGGGTGTCAAAGCGCACCCGCAGGTATCGCGCCAGTTGGCCCGACAGCGCGACGGGCGACGTCCACTGGTTGTAGCCAGGCGATGAGATGCTGACAAGGGGATGAAAGTCGGTGTTGTCCGTGGAGTGCTCGAATCGCACGTTTGCCGACTGGGGCTTTGGAATCTGTCCTGCAAAAATACGCAGGGAGTCGAGTTCATGGACGGCGCCAAGATCCAGGACTGCCAACATCGGATAGCTGTCCACGTGCCACGGGTTGCCAGAGTTGTTCCAGCTGTCTGCAGTCTCGTCACCCACGCGACCATCGATCAGGCGTGCCGCATTAGATGAGTAAAAGCCGTCGTTGATCTGAAGGTTGGAAATGGGGTCGGCTGAAAGGCTCGCGCTCGTGAACGCTGCGACTAACAGTCCGAGGCGCGTTAGGGTCACATCCATTGTGTGAGGGCTCCGGTAATTGCAGGGAAGAATGTCGGAGCCCAACCTGTCGCCAAACTAACGCTTAAGCATCAACGGTGGGATCAATGCACTAAGAGAAATGACGGGAGACCGAATGTCGCGTTCTCAATGAATCCCCACTGGGACATCGCCCCATGACAGATGCAAGACGAACGTCTTGGGAACGCGACGGATTCGATGCTGCGGTCGTTCATCGATGTTTAGCGTCATCTTGTCTTCGTCCATTGCTAAACCACGCCAAGGAGCCCGGTCAATCAGCCCGGTCAATGAGCCCGTTCAATGCGTGTGCGGTTCTGACAACCCTGCACAGATGGCGAATGCGGGAATGACGACTTGATGTTGTGGCCGCGTCACGAACAAGGGGTGATTGGCGGGGCGGTTCGGCGGGGTCCCGGTGTCCGGTGCCATCGGCATCCATGATCAGTTCTGCCCGCCATCAATCGGCTAACCGGATCCGCGTATTTTGGGCCGCAGCTCTCGCAATTCTCAAGATACGAGATGATCGCTGGTATGCGTTTGGGACGCCGTTTCGGGTGCAGAACTTGCGCTTGGACGACGTTGGTTCACCCCCTAAAGTGAACGGGCTTCGGGTAACAAGAATCAGAAGTCCAGCGCACAGGCGGCGGGTTTTACGATCAGTGTTTTCGATGGTTGAACAGCCAAAGCGGGATGATCAATGACAATGCCAGAAGCGCATTCGGTGCGATGCACCAACCCCAACGAGGAGAACTTTTTCCATGAACACTCTACCCAAAATCGTAAACGCCAGTGTTGTCGCGTTTGCCAGCGCGGTGTTGCTGACGGCAGTGCCTGCGTCTGCGCAAGACAAGCCGGCGATTGAAGTTATTACTCACGCCGGTGCCGGCGGTGGTACCGACGTCAACTCCCGAATGATGATGCTGCGTTCGCGTCGCACCCTCAAACAGGACATGGTCGTGGTGAACAAGCGCGGCGGCGGCGGCGCGGCGGCAATGAACTACTTCATGACTCGCCCGGCTGACGGCAATACCGTAATGACGTTTACCGTGGGTCACGCGATAACCATGGCTGCTGGCAAGACCAAGCTCAAAGTCGAAGACATGGCGCCAATCGCGCGTGGTACCAACGACCCTCAGATTCTCATGGTCAGCTGCAAGAGCAAGTACAAAACACCTGAAGATTTTGTCGCGGGCGTCAAGGCCGGAGACAAGATGAAGTGGGGTGGAACACAGACCGGTACGATCGATCACATCACGGTGTTTCTCTTTAACAAGCGTCTGGGCCAGCCGATGCCAACGTACCTGCCGTTCAAAGGTGGCGGCGAGCTCGCAACACAGCTTGTTGCAGGCGCTATCGACGTGGCTACTCTGAACCTTTCTGAAGCTGCCGCTCCGGTGGAAGCTGGCGATATCTGTCCGCTCGTAATTCTGGGTACGGACAACATGGAGCCGATTCCGGCGGCCAAGACCGGCCAGGCGCTGGGCGTTGACCTGGTGCTTTCGACGACGCGCGGATTCGTGACCCATGCGGGCGTCGCCAAAGAGCGCGTTGCGGAACTCGAGGCGGGCATGATGAAGGCGATGGAGCATTCGATGTATCAGGCGTATCTGGCCAACTCGGGTCTGGACAACACATCTCCGATGGCGTCAGCCGCGTGGGGTGAGCAGATCAAGTCCATGGCGGAAGAGTTTGGCCCTGCGCTGAAGGAAATGGGCCTCGTCAAGTAGAAGGCCCGGGCTTTTTACTTTCTCGTGGTTTTACGAAGATAACGGTGCTTCCGCCACTGGCGGGAGCATCCGTTTTTATTTTTAGATTTTGCCTATGTCCCCACGCCATTACATCGTTCCGGCCATCATTGCAGTGTGTTCAGTCGCTGTGATTCTGGTTGCGCTTCAGCTCGACGAGTCGCCCCCGATGATTGTGGGCGAAAGCATGCAGCCGCGGGCCTGGCCGATTTTTCTGATGGTGATCAACCTCATCCTGGTTGCCGTTCTGGTTTTGCAACTGCGCAAAAATACCCCGGACACCGTCAGCCTGGAGCCGTTCGCGACCTGGGGTTCGATGGCATTGATGATCCTGTTTTATGCGCTGACGACCTGGGTCGACATGTTCGTTGGCATTGCCGTTGTCATGTTCGGGATGAGTCTGCTCTGGGGCGGTCGTATCTGGGTATCGGCGCTCACCGCGATACTGACGCCGTTGCTGGTGTTTCTGCTGTTCGATCTGGTTTTACAGATCCGCTTCCCGCGCGGGTTGCTCACCAACTGGTACTACGGGTAGGAGACTCGAGATGTCAGAAGCACTGCAGGCGATGGGCTCAGTCGTTCTTGATCCCTATCTTATTGGTCTGATTTTCATCACTACGGTTCTTGGCGTCATTATTGGCGTCCTGCCGGGGCTGGGCGCCACAACGGGAGCAGCCCTGCTGCTGCCGTTTACGCTGACCATGGAGCCGGTGCACGCCATAACCGTGCTCGCAACAATCTACGTCTCTGCGACTTTCGCAGGTTCCATCACCGCAATCCTGATCAACACACCGGGAACCGCCGCGGCTGCGGCAACTACCTTTGACGGATATCCCCTCGCCCAGCGTGGCGAGGCCGGGCGGGCGCTGGGTGTCGCCGTGGTGGCAAGCACCATAGGCGGAATCTTCTCCGTTCTGGTGCTGTGCGTTGCTGCGCCCATGCTCGCGCGCGTTGCGTATGAATTCCGTCCACCCGAATATTTCGCGCTGACGCTGTTTGGTCTGTCGATGCTGGCGAGTATCAGTGCCGGGGGAGCGGTCAAGAATCTCATCGGGGGCATTTTTGGCGTCTGGCTGGCAACGATCGGTGCGGAGAAAACCACCAGCATCGAAAGATTCATGTTTGGCAACTACGAGCTCTATGAGGGCCTTTCGTTTGTGCCTGTGATGATCGGACTGTTTGCGATGTCAGAATTGCTGGTGCAGTCGAAGCTGGCGAACAAGGTCGTCGAGACCGTCGCCATGCAGGCTGTCAAACTGCCGACGAAAGAAGATTACAAACGAATCTGGAAAACGATCCTGCGTTCCTGCGGGATAGGCACCTTTATTGGAGTGTTGCCGGCCGAAGGCGCAACCGTGGCTTCGATGATTGGCTATTCAGAGGCGCGTCGATGGTCGAAAAACAAAGACGAATTCGGCAAGGGGTCGATTGAGGGTATCGCGGGTGCGGAGTCAGCGAACAACGCGGCTACCGGTGGTGCCATGGTGCCAACGATGGTTCTGGGAATACCCGGCAGCGGCACAACCGCAATCATTCTCGTTGGGTTGATGGTGCATGGCCTACGACCGGGTCCCTATCTTTTCACCGAGCAGGTTGGAACCGTCTATCAGATCTTCGGCGCGATGCTGCTCGCCAACATCATGTTTCTGGGAATGGGCCTGTATGCGGCGAAGTTTTTTGCGCGTATATCGCTGGTGCCGATGTCGATTCTGTGGCCCGTCGTATTCGCCCTGTCAGTCATTGGTGCCTATGCGCTGAGTTCGTCTCTGCTCGATGTCTGGATTGTGCTCATTTTTGGCGTTATCGGCTTTTTCGCCCGGCGCCATGGTTTTGCGGTTGCGCCTATCGCGGTGGGTCTGATTCTCGGCGAGATGGTCGAAACCAATCTGCAAAATTCTTTGAAAATGTTTGAGGGTGAGTGGTGGCAAATCGCCATGCAGCCTCTGGCAGCTCTGTTTCTGGTGCTGGCCGTACTGGGTTTGTGTGGTCCGATGCTGTTCAGGCTGATCACCGGCAAAAAGGGCTAGCCCCTCGGTTTTCGGACATTGTCACTGGAACACGGCGATACGATTGGCTAGGTTGGCGCTTGCCGCGCTAGCGCAATTATTGGACCCTTGAGGCAGCTGTTTCAGGCCGGTGAACGTCACAACCGGCTTACAATCTCCCTATGACTCACCCTATGAATCTCCACGTCGTCATTCTGGCCGCGGGTAAGGGAACGCGCATGCGTTCTGATCTGCCCAAGGTGCTGCATCATGTTGCGGGCAAACCGTTGCTGTCGCACGTGTGTGATATTGCGCGTGCTCTGCGACCAGGCGGAATTCACGTGGTCTACGGCCACGGTGGTGATCTTGTGCCGGCGGCGCTGCCGCATTCAGATCTGAGCTGGGTACTGCAGACCGAACAGCTTGGTACCGGCCACGCCGTCGACCAGGCCATGCCCGGCATCGAGGATGACGCAGCGGTGCTGGTCCTTTACGGCGATGTACCGTTGCTGGGTGTGCCGACTCTGCAAACGCTGGTCAACAAGCTTGCGAACGCGCCTCTCGCAATACTGACCGTGGCCCTGCCCGACCCTGACAACTACGGGCGCATTGTAAGAAGCGAAAGCGGTGCAGTTGAGCGAATCGTCGAGGCCAAAGACGCCAGCGCAAGTGAACTTGAGATCAATGAGATCAACAGCGGCATACTCGCGGGACGGGCAGGAGATCTTAAGCGGTGGCTTGCGGGCACCAGCAACGAGAATGCTCAGAGCGAATACTACTTAACGGACGTTGTAGAACTGGCGGTCGCCGAAGGCAGCAGCGTTGCCGACGTTCAGGCATCCAGCGAACGTGAAGCACTGGGCGTTAACAGCAAACAGGATCTGGCTATGGTTGAACGAATTTTTCAAAGTGATGAGGCCCAGCGCCTTATGCAAGCCGGCCTTACTCTGCGCGACCCGGCGCGCTTCGATATTCGCGGCGAACTGACGTTTGGCAATGACTGTGTTATCGACATCAATGTCATTGTCGAAGGCAAAGTTGAGCTCGGGTCAAACGTGTCAATTGGCCCCAACGTGATCTTGCGCGACTGCGTGATCGCCGACAATGCAGTCATTCATGCCAACTGCGTCATCGAACAGGCGACCGTCGGACCAGGCAGCCTTGTTGGTCCGTTCGCTCGACTCCGCCCGGGAGCTGAACTCGTGCAGGACGTACATGTCGGAAACTTCGTCGAAATCAAAAACTCTGTTGTTGGCACGGGATCCAAAGCGAACCACCTGGCGTATGTTGGAGACAGCGACGTCGGTGCCGGTGTCAACATTGGTGCGGGCACCATTACGGCCAACTACGATGGTGCGAACAAACACAGGACAACAATCCGTGACGGTGCATCTATCGGTTCCAACGTCGTCCTCGTTGCCCCCGTCACGGTGGGTCGCGATGCAACGGTCGGAGCGGGTTCAACGATAGGTAAGGACGCACCTGACGCTCAGTTGACACTGACGCGTGCCCGTCAGGTTTCTGTTAAGGGTTGGAAACGACCGGTAAAGAAGCCGAAATAACCGGCCCCCTTAAGGTTCCCGCTAACCTTCACAGGTAATACTTCGGGCGTAAATTCGTCACAGGACCTCGGCAGAAGCGTGCGTTTTCTACTGTTTTCCCGGGAGAATACGTCCGTGACGTGGCCGTAGCGGCGGTGATTGTTCCATCACCGTTACCGACCCGGATTTATACTGGGCAATCACGTCTGAGCGAATCAGATCCCGGATCCGGGGACAGGTTTCGAGTTCAAACTATTTCTTTTGGCACTGGCCCCTGGCGCCAGCTGCCACATGCGAAGGAGCAGTCATTCCATGTGTGGAATTGTAGGTGCGGTAGCTAACAACGACATCATTCCGGTTCTGGTCGAGGGACTGAAGCGACTTGAATATCGGGGCTATGATTCCGCTGGCGTCGCCGTTCTGAAATCCGGCAATCTCGAACGCGTTCGCCGTGTGGGCAAAGTGCGTGAGCTTGACAGCGCGCTTGCGGATTCCGGTCTTTCTGCAACAACCGGTATCGCGCATACACGCTGGGCCACCCACGGGCAGCCGAGTGAGGCGAACGCGCACCCGCATACCTCCGCTGACACGATCGCCGTAGTTTGCAACGGCATTATCGAAAACCATGACGAGCTGCGCGCGGACCTGGTCGGCAAGGGCTACGCGTTCATGTCCGAAACCGATACTGAAGTAGTTGCACACCAGATTCATTTTTTCATCGAGCAGGGCAACGAGTTTTTTGAGGCTGTAACGCGAACGTGTGCACTGCTTGAGGGTGCGTATGCGCTTGCGATCATCAAGCATGACGAGCCCAATCGCATGATCGGCGCACGCCGGGGCAGCCCACTCATCGTCGGGCTCGCCGAGAATGAGAACTACATCGCATCCGACATCTCCGCACTGCTGCCGGTCACCAATCGCTATCTCGTACTTGACGACGGCGACCTGTGCGAAATCAATCAACACAGCATTCGCGTTGTCGACGCAACCGGTAGCGAGGTCTCGCGGCCGATTCGCGAAAGCAAGATCAAAGCCGATGCCGTCGAGCTGGGTGAGTACCGCCACTACATGCTCAAGGAAATCTACGAGCAGGCTACTGCCGTGGCCGACACGCTGGACGGACGGCTTGCCGGCGATCGAATCCTGGAGCAGGCTTTTGGGCCGGAAAGCGCGGCCATTTTTGACTCCACCCGGTTCGTGCAGATCATTGCGTGTGGAACGAGTTTTCACGCCGGCCTGGTTGCCAGCTACTGGCTTGAGTCATTTGGCGTGCCGTGTCGCGTCGAGATTGCGAGTGAATTCAGGTATCGCGCTCATGCGGTACCCGATGACGCGCTGGTGGTCACGATCTCCCAGTCTGGTGAAACCGCGGACACGATCGCCGCTTTGACTGAAGCCATGAGAATTGGCTTCAAACACTCTCTATCGATCTGCAACGTGCCCGAGAGCTCGCTGGTTCGAGACTCGGACATCTGCCTCATGACCCACGCCGGCCCCGAGATTGGCGTTGCTTCAACCAAGGCGTTTACGACGCAGCTTGCCGCATTGATGTTGTTTGCCATTGCGATGGGTCGCCGTTTCAACATGGACTCGGACACAGAAGCGCGTCTGGTGTCGGAGATGAAGACACTGCCTGCCAAGATCGAACAGGCCCTGAACCTCGACGAGGATATTGCCGAAGTTGCCAAGCAGTTTGCTGATAAAGATCATTCCCTGTTTCTCGGTCGTGGAGCCCACTACCCGATCGCGATGGAGGGTGCTCTGAAGCTGAAAGAGATCAGCTATATCCATGCAGAGGCCTACGCGGCTGGCGAACTCAAGCACGGTCCCCTGGCGCTGGTCGACGGCCGCATGCCGGTGATCGCGGTAGCGCCAAACAACGAACTGCTCGAAAAGCTGAAAAGCAACATCCACGAAGTGCGTGCGCGCGGTGGACGACTGCTGGTCTTTGCGGACGCCGCGGCCGGCATCGAAGCCGAGGAAGACGTGCAGGTGATGCATGTGGCGCCGGTGGACGATTCAATTTCGCCCATTATCTACACCATCCCGCTGCAGCTGCTGTCATACCACGTGGCGTTGATCAAGGGCACGGACGTTGACAAGCCGCGCAATCTGGCCAAGTCAGTGACGGTGGAGTAGCGCTCCCGTCGTATCACGTCACCAGTTAACGGTGTTACATTAAGCCCGCCTCGAAGGCCGATCTTCGAGGCGGGTTTTTTCTGAGCCCTGTTGCGACGATTGACGTCCGTCGCCAGCTAGCGAGTGGAGTCCCGATTCGTTGATCGACATCCAGCAATTTGAATCTGTACCCATGGGTGAGTCGCTGGTCGTCTGGTCGCCGCAGAACCTGGCAATCAGGATGCTCAATCCCGTTGCGGCCTGGATGTTCGACAGCGCCCGTGCGGGATTTGATAACGAGCAAATGGCGACCATGCTCTCGGAAACGTTTGAGATTCCTCTGCAAACGGCCTCGTCAGACGTGGAAAAATTCTACGAAATGTTTTCCGTGGCACCGCATCACCAGTCATCGCCAAGCCCCGAAGAGGCGTCGGATTTCGCTCGTTCGGATGTTCCGGGATTTGACGACCTGACCCAGGTTGCGTTGCATCTGCAGTTTGGCGATGTCGTCATAAAGCTGGTCGTGCCTGAACGGAAAATTGAAATATGGCAAACCGTCTTCGGGCATCTGATCATTGATGAACAAACGGCAGACGCACTGGCTGATGAACCACACTACGTTGTCAGCGTTTATCCGCGAGACGAAAAACACTTCGTGGTCGCCGTCGATGATGAAACGTGGTACCCGGTTAACAGGATCAAATCCGCCATAACCGTAGCGTACTGGGCGATCAGCAAATTGATCTCCGGTCACCGACAGTGGTTCGCTGTGCTGCACGGGGCAGCTCTGCAATTCAACGATCGTCTCGTGTTGATGCCCGGCCAGGGCTTTCAGGGAAAAACGACATTTTGCGCGGCGTTGCTCTCCCAGGGCGCGAACTATTTCTCGGATGATCTCGTGCCGATAAGCGATGAAGGCGACCGGGGACTGGTTGTGCATCCTCTCGCGCTGCCGCTGTCTGTACGCAAGGGCAGTTGGGACGTGCTGAAGAGCCTGGGTGTCGATATCGATTCGACGACACGGTTTATTCGCAACGGGCACAAAATCAGGTTTATGCCGCTTGCCAAAGGCGCGGTTGCAAAAGCGGTCTCGGCCGAGAACGCATCGTTCGTTGTTCCCGTCTATTCGCCGGATGTGGATCTTGAGATCACCGAGCTTTCGCCAGAGCGGGTTTTCCAGTACATGATTGGCACTGGCAGCTCGCTGGGTGCGTCGATCGATCGCCCGAGAATGGAGCGCCTGATCGAATGGATCAGTAAACGACCGGCCATTGAACTCAGGTACAGCAATACGCGTGGTGCACTCGACGCGACGCGGGACTTCCTCAGTCAGAGCTGACCGTCGACGTCAGATCGACGGGTGATTCACCTCGGGACTAGTGCGCCACCGGTAGCGTCTGCTGCATCGACGGGCGTTTGGAGACTTCATCAAACCATCGTGCCAGCTCGGGTCGATTGGCTCGCCAGTCAATGTTCAGAATGTCCTGTCTGAAGTCGACCCAGCCGACACAGCACGCAATTCCGATCTGGCCGATATCGAAGGTGTCGCTGTTCTGCAGCGCCGGATGCGCGTTCATTGCGTCCAGAGATCGCGCAACCTTGGTGGTCTGGCGGTCTATCCAGAAATCCCATTGCAGCTCCGCGGGTCGTCTTGTGAGTTCAGAGAACAGCAGGATCACGGCTTCCATTGCGCCGTCAGCAAGCGCGGCGCGCGTCAGCGCATCGGTTCGATCGGGATCCGTTGCCGGAATCACCGGGGTGTTGTCGTGCTGGCGGTCAAGATAATCGACAATCACGGCGCTGTCATAGATCGAGTGGCCGTCGTCGGTAAGCAGGGCGGGCACCTTCCCGACCGGGTTGACGCTGCCGATTTGCGTCGCGGGATCCCATGGCAGCGTATCGATACGTTCGATCTGATTGTGCAGGCCACACTCATGGGCCATAACGGTCACTTTGCGCACATAGGGAGAGGTCGTGCCGTAACTTAGCTTCATATTTCAACACCAGGCAGGTTTTATCGGTCGCTTAAGCACCAAGCCTATCGACGGCCATCACCAATCAACAGCCGGCTCTTGATATCATTCCGACCCATGGATGTTTCACACATATTCGACGGTCTTAACGACGCACAGCGCGAAGCCGTTGCTGCCGACGAAGGCCCGGTTCTCGTTCTCGCAGGCGCCGGAAGCGGCAAGACGCGAGTACTGACCAATCGCATCGCCTGGGTGATTGAGTCCCAGGACCTGACACCGCAATCGATACTTGCCGTTACGTTTACCAACAAGGCGAGCCGGGAAATGCGCGGACGCATCGAAGAGCTTCTGGGGTTTCCGGTGGGTGCGATGTGGATGGGAACCTTCCACGGCATGGCTCATCGAATGTTGAGACAGCACTACGAGGAGGCCGGGCTGCCCCAGGCTTTCGAAATTCTTGACAGTGATGACCAACAGCGCGTTATCAAAAGGCTGTTGCGGGATATGGATCTTGACGAGGCCTATTATCCACCGCGACAGGTGCAGTGGTTTATCAACGGCCACAAGGAAGAAGGGCGCCGCCCGAAGAATCTTGGCCAGACGCGCGATCACAGTCAGGAACAGCTGGTTCGCGTGTATACGCGCTATGAAGAATTCTGCCAGCAAAACGGACTGGTGGACTTTGCCGAGCTGCTGCTGCGTGCGTACGAACTGACCAAAAACAACGACGCGCTGCGAACGCGATATCAGGAACGGTTCCATCACGTTCTGGTCGATGAGTTTCAGGACACGAACGAAATTCAGTATCAGTGGGTAAGACTGCTCGCTTCCAAACACAAGAATATTTTCGTGGTGGGCGACGATGACCAGTCGATTTATGGCTGGCGTGGCGCAAAAGTCGAAAACATTCTGCAGTTTGAGAAAGACTTTCCGGGCACAAAGATGGTTCGCCTGGAGCAGAACTACAGATCAACGTCGAGCATCCTCGATGCCGCCAATGCGGTTATCGACAACAACGACGGTCGTCTTGGAAAGAATCTCTGGACCGATGGCGAACAGGGTGAACGGGTCAAGGTGTTCGCGTCGTTCAACGAGGTAGAAGAGGCCCGTTTTGTCGTCGACCGCATCGGCAAGTGGGTCGAGGAAGGCAACACACGATCGGAGGTTGCAATCCTGTATCGGTCAAACGCCCAGTCTCGCGTTTTCGAGGAAATTCTGCTTGATGTTGGCATGCCGTATCGCGTTTACGGCGGGCTACGATTTTTTGAGCGTGCCGAAATCAAGGACGCGCTCGCCTATCTCAGAATGGTGGCAAATCGCGATTCTGACCCCGCGTTTGAGCGGATTGTGAATGTGCCCACCCGCGGGATCGGCAACAAGACGCTTGAGGAAATCAGGGCCGCGTCAAGAACCGAAGGTATCTCGATGTGGAAAGCCACCGAGCACCTGCTGAGCCGGGATCTGTTGCCCCGCCGCGCAGCGACAGCGGTGGACGGGTTTCGTCATCTGATCGACTCGATGGACCAGTCCTGCGGCGAACGAGAGCTGTCGGAGATGATCGACATTGTCATCGAGGCGAGCGGACTGATTGATCACTTTGCGAAAGAGCGCGGCGAACGTGGCGAAGCGCGAATTGAAAACCTTCACGAACTGGTCAATGCGGCCAAGCACTTTACTTTTGAAGACATCGAGGACGATGACGGCAATGAGATGGAGCCGTTAACAGCGTTCCTCTCTCACGCCGCCCTTGAGGCCGGAGAAGGCCAGGCTGAAGAATGGGAGGACTGCGTTCAGCTGATGAGTCTTCATTCGGCAAAGGGTCTGGAGTTTCCGCTGGTGTTTCTTACCGGTCTTGAAGAAGGCCTGTTTCCGCACCAGCGATCGCTGGAAGAACCCGGACGACTCGAGGAAGAACGGCGACTGTGTTACGTCGGCATGACGCGAGCGATGCAGGAGCTGTATCTGACTTACGCCGAAGTCCGGCGACTGCACGGGCGCGAGCACTACACCAGCCCTTCGCGCTTTCTGTCAGAGATACCGAACAAGCTACTCGACGAAGTCAGATCCCCAAGTCTGGGTTACAGCGGTCGCTCCTCACTCGGCAAACCCGCGGCTGCATCGCCATCAGGGATTGCGCAGGAAGCCGCCGGGGTCAAGCTGGGCTCTCGAGTTCGACATGATACGTTCGGTGCAGGAACAGTCTTGATGGTCGAGGGTCAGGGGGAGTATGCGCGGGTTCAGGTTAATTTCGAAGACGCCGGTGCCAAGTGGCTGGTGCTGGCATACGCAAATCTTCAGGCTGACTAGTTGATGATCAGACTGCTGCTCTGCGGAGTTGTCATTGTTGTCGTTGTCGCGCTGACGCGCGCAGTCGGAAGCGCGGTGTTTGGAACCGGGCAGCACATGGGCGAAATCATGCTGCACGCGCTGTTCTCGGCGGCGCTGCTTGTGCCACTGCTGCTGTGGTTTTTTCGTCAGTCGCAGACGCCGTCAGTCTCTGCGCCGGCCGCGCCCGAGGTTGAGAAAAACGCCAGCATTGATCCGGTGACCAACACGCTCAATCTCAGGGGCCTGACGATCAATCTTCTTGAGAGCATGGCACTGGCCGAGCGCTACGATCGCGATCTTGCCGTCGTCATGCTGTCGATCGATGACATAGAGCAGCTCAAAGCCTCCCACGGCGAGCGGTCGATTGAGGCCGTGTTGCAGATGATGGGCGACACGCTGGTCGAGACTCTGCGCATACCCGATCGCTCTGGTCGATACCAGGACAACACCTTTTTGCTGATCCTGCCGGAAACAGACTCGACCGGCGCCAAACTGATTGCGCAACGCGTGCTGCAGAAGATTGTGACGACCGAAGTAAACGCTGGCGATAACGGTGGGTTTAACGTCACCGCGAGCGCCGGGGTTGCTCCGTTTCGGAGCGGCGATGATCCCCAGCTCATCCTGTCCCGGGCGCAGTCAGCGCTTGAAGAAGCCCGACAGCTTGGTCAGAACCAGACAGTCGCTCTGGCCTGACATGGCGACATCGTTTAACTATTTCGCCTTTGGCTCCAATCTGACTCGAGCCCGCCTGTTTGCCCGCGTTGGCGTTTGCGAAGTCTTGGGTGTTGCAACCATCGCCGGTTTCACGATGTCATTCAGAAAGCGCAGTCACGACGGTACCGCGAAGTGTGACATCCACCCGGCTGACGCCGACGATGTTGCGGAAGGGGTGGTATTCAGGCTGCCCGCCGCGCAAAAACCCGTGCTGGACAAATTCGAAGGCGCAGGCGTTGGTTACGAGGTGATAACGCTGTCGGCAACGCTGCGCGAAGCCAACGACTCGGACGCGATCGATGTCATCGCCTATCAGGCGATGCCGCCATGGATCACTGACGATCTGCTGCCGTACTGCTGGTACCGTGACTTTGTGCTTGAAGGCGGACGCGCGTTTGGGCTGTCAGACGAGTGGCTGTCAAAGGTCGCGGATCAGCGATGTGTCGAGGATCCGGATTCCGCGCGGCGCGCGTTGAACGCATCGATTCTGGCGATGTCAGACGAACAGGCACAGAAAATGTCCGAGGAAGGCAGTTCAAGCTAAATGTCCCGTAGCAAATCGAAGGCAGGCAGGAAAGCAGGCGTGCTGATTCTGATAGTGTTGTTGTTAACGCTGGTGGGTCCGGCGTGGTTGATTTTGACCGGTGAAGTGGACCTGCTCGGCGACTGGCGTACCGCGACCCGTGATAGTTCCGGGATAGCGCCGTCCGCGGCCACCGACCCCGAAGCGATTGTGCTGGTGTACGCGGCGAGAACATTCAAGTGGCGCGGCGCGTTCGCGGTGCATTCCTGGATTTCCGCCAAACCGAAAGACAGTGCTGAATGGACGGTCTACCAGGTCGTTGGATGGCGCAAATGGCGCGGGCTCCCTGTCGTGAGCCGCGAAGTGGATCTGCCCGATCGATACTGGTACGGCCAGAAGCCTGAACTGCTTGGGCAGGTGGTCGGTGAGGCCGCCGAGAAGGCGATTGTCGCGATTGATTCCGCAACGGCCCGATTTCCCTGGCCCGGGGACTACCGCATGTGGCCCGGGCCTAACAGCAATACCTTCGTTTCCTGGGTCGCGCGCGAAGTTCCGGAACTTCAGGCGAATCTCCCGGTAAGCGCGATCGGCAAGGATTACCTCGGACCAGGTCGATATCTCGCACCGGCGCCAAGCAACACGGGTTATCAGTTTTCTCTCGGTGGCCTGTTGGGCCTCACGATCGCAAAAACAGAGGGTATAGAGATCAATTTTCTCGGTACCGGATTCGGCATTGATTTCATGCGCCCCGCACTCAAGCTTCCGGGTATCGGCCGGGTCGGGAAAACCCCTGTTAAATAGCACCAAAAGCACCCGCGTTTCGCGTCAGGACTAGTTCCTCATTGGTGTCGGTAAGCCTCGGCCGTTTCGCTGGCTATCTAAACTTCTCAGTTAGAAATCGATACATGTCGTATCGATTGCCTTGTGGAGTGGATAGTCCACGTGCCCAAACGTCACGGAATCAGACATCGCGGAAGCGTACTGCTGGCATCGGCTGCGATAGCAACGCTGTCGTTGATGCTTCCGCTCGCGTTGCTGCAGGTCTATGACCGCATAATTCCCAACGAATCTCGTGATACCGCGATGCTGCTCGGCCTCGCGGTCGCTTCGGCAATTGTCGTAGAACTTCTTCTGCGCGTCGCTCGGTCAAAAATTCTCGCTTACGCCGGCCACCGATTCGAAAGCCAAACAGGTAAAACGCTGTTCAACCGGATTCTCGGTGCCGACCCGCGTTCTCTGAACTCAACCGGAACGGGCGAACATCTTGATCGATTCAACGCGGTCAATGCCGTTCGCGAGTTCGAAGCGGGTCAACCCATGGTGTTGATCTTTGACGTACTTTTCGCGGTGGTCTTTCTTTTGTTCATCGCAGTGCTGGGTGGCTGGCTGGTGGCGTGGCCGGTGGCAGCGCTCGCCGTCGCCGCGCTCATTGTCATCGCCGTGACCCCGTCGTTGCGGTTGCGCCACAACGCACAGATTGACGCGGATTCTGCGGTCAACGATTTTCTTATCAGCGTGTTGGGCGCGGGTCACAACATACGCGCACTCGCGATGGAAGTTGCGATGACCGATCGCTACGAAGCGCTTCAGGTGGCACGAATCAGGGCCCAGGCGAAAAGCGAAAAAGTTGGCGTGCACCTGGGTGATTTTGTCGGGTTCCTCGGTCAGTGCTGCACCGTTTGTGTCGTGTGCCATGGCGCGCTGCTGGTGAACGCTACCGAGTTGACTACCGGTGCCCTCGCTGCCTGCACGATTCTCGCAGGCCGTGCGCTTCAACCACTGCGCTCGGCGGTGGGTATGTGGACCAAATACATTTCGGTCGCAACGACTCGACATCGCATGAACAAGCTCATGGATGTGCCTCAATCCGAGCCGGGTCTTGCGTCTCTGGCGCCGTCGACGGTTCGCGGTCATGTGGTGTTGCGAGGCGTGCGGTTTGCCGTTCCCTCCGCAACCAGAGCAACCGTTGCGCCGGTGGATCTCGACATTGAGCCTGGTCAGATTGTCGCTCTGATCGGACCCAACGCAAGCGGCAAGAGCACGGTTCTGCAGGTGCTGTCGGGTGAGCTCGCGCCGGAGTCCGGCGTGGTGCTTGTAGATGGCGCTAACGTCGCCTCGATTGCGCCAACGAACAGGCGTCGCACTATTGTTCGACTTGATCAGGGCGATTCTCTTTTCAAAGGGACGTTCGTTGAAAACCTGACAGGGTTTCGGCCGCACCTGCGTGATGCGGCTATCAAGGCCGCTCGATTTCTTGACTTCGCGGACGATATCGATGTGTTGCCCAAAGGTTTTGACACGCCGGTATCTGATGTCGCCAACACGTTCTCCCGGGGTTTTGTCCAGCGCATGTGTCTTGCGCGCAGTCTGCTCGACCAGCCGGGCGTGATTCTGGCCGATCAGTCGTTTTCGGCGATGGACGCGCAGGGCAAGAACGCAGTTAAACGCCTGCTCAATCAACTTCGCGGACACACGACGGTCATCTACGTTACCTATGACCCTGAACTCCTGGCTGAGGCCGATCAGGTGATAGATCTCTGGCAGGCTGAACTGAACTCGGAAACACCGACTACGGAACAGCAACAGACAGCGCAGGGAGTCAGCACGTGACCACGAATACAGGTGACGGGTGGGATTTTCTGGGACTGGATTCGTCATCCAGCCACGAACCGGCGCTCGCTTATGAGCAACAGCCGGTAGCCGCTTACGCGCTGACCGTATTGCTGAATGCCATGGGCGACTCGCGCAGCCCACGAAGCATTGCCGAAGCCGCAGGTCAGCGTGATTTTGAAGAGATCGATCACGGCATCCTTGAGCTCGCGCTTCACCGACTTGCCTACGAAACCAGTGTTCAACCGTGTGTTCTTGGTGATCTCGACGAATCAAGACTGCCGGCAATTTTGTGTACGAAAAAGAATCAGTGGTGGGTGGTGCTGGCCGTTACGGCCCATGGATATCGCATTCATGATCTCGGCCTGCGCGAAGAGCGCGTGGTCAAGTCAAAACGCATCAAAGGTAAGGTGCTTCTTGCAGGTTTGCCCGGGGGCGCGCGTTCGGGCGAAGCCAAAGGCGCATGGGTGTCAGAACTTGTCTCTCATGCCAGGAGTCGAATCAAGCGGATCGCGGCGGTCTCCCTTTTTATCAATCTGCTGGCGCTCGCGACTCCGATCTTTGTCATGACCGTGTATGACCGGGTCGTTGGTTCGACGGGTTCTCTGACACTGGTACACCTGTTGCCGGGAGTTGCGATTGCTCTGATTGCTGATCTGCTGCTGCGCATGTTGCGCACGGAGCTTGCGTCTGCAACGAGCGCCGAGATGGGCTATGTGTCATCGACTCGGCTGTTCGAACATCTGATGTCGCTACCGTCAGCGTTGACCGAACGTTCGACGGTTTCAACGCAGATCATGCGCTTGAAAGGTTTCGACTCGATCAGGCGCGTGCTTTCCGGAACCACCGTTGTATCGCTGATCGACGCGCCGTTTGTGCTGATTTTTCTCGGCGCGATTGTTGTCATTGGCGGAAAGCTTGCCCTGGTTCCGCTCATCGCCATTTGTATCTTTGTGGCGATCGGGATTGTGCTCGCGGGCAGAATCAATCAACGCGAAACCGCAGCGTCGATGCTCGACCAGCAACGTCAGGATCTTGTGCTGGAAACTATCGAGAAGTCGCCATCGATTCGCCAGACCGGTACGGCGGATGAATGGAACGAGCGATTTGACGAAATACACGAGGCGTCGGCGCAGGCTAACGCGCGTAATGCGAGTACTCGTGCCTGGCTGAGCTCACTGGGTCAGGGTATGACGATGGGGACCGGTCTCGCGACGTTGCTCGCAGGTATCGGTCTTGTTATTGACGGCGCCATGTCCCCGGGTGCGCTCATCGCAACAGTGATGCTGACCTGGCGTGTGTTCGCACCGGTCCAGGCTGTATTCGCGGCGGGACCCCAGATCAAACAGGCAAAACGGTCTTTTGGCCACGTGGCGAGTTTTCTGAATCTGGAAACTGACGGGAGCCCGTCCCGGGTGCCCGAGGTGTTGCCGCATTTCGGTGGCGAGATAAAGTTTGATCGTGTGACTTTCCGATATGGCGCGGCCGAGCCGGAACTGGCAAACGTGAGTTTCGAGGTCCAGCCGGGTGAGGTTCTCGGTGTCATAGGCAGTAACGGTGCCGGTAAATCGACCGTCCTGAAACTGTTACTCGGCATGTACCACCCCCAGGCTGGTCGAATTCTTCTGGACGGACGCAACCTCAAGCAGACCGATCCGGCGTCTTTGCGTCGTGTGATCGCCTATGCGCCCCAGGTCCCGAAACTGATTGCGGGATCCCTGGCGGAGAACCTGATCGTTGCCGAGCCCGGGATCTCCCGGCAGGACATCTGGGCTGCGCTTGAACTCGCCGGGGCGCGTGAGGTCGTGGAGAGCTTGCCCGAGGGTTTAAACACCGCCGTTGATCCCCGCAATCCGGCAGCGCTCCCGACCAGTCTCGTTGCCAGAATCTCCCTCGCCCGCGCGTGGATCAGACCCGCCCCGATCGTGCTTCTTGATGAGCCGACCGTGGGTCTGGATTTCGAGAGCGAATACGCCCTGATAGAGGCGATTGAATCTTTGCGCCAGCGCAGCACGATCGTTCTGGTCACTCATCGACCCGAGCACCTCGGTGTTTGTGACAAGGCACTGATGTTGGATCGTGGCGCGGTTCGGTTCTTTGGCGAAGCCGGTGAACTGGAAGAAAAACTCAAAGCTTGATCCTTTTGGATAAGTGGAAACGAAGGTTATGACGAACTCAAAATCCATTGCGGCACGGCACCCGGACCTGTCGCCGATCAACTCACGAAGAGCCTCGGCTTTAACCGGCCGAATGATGCTGGTCGTGTTTGGTGCTCTGGGCGCGTTGATCACGTGGTCCGCAACCGCATCGCTCGAAGAAAAGGCGATCGCGCCAGGTCGAATAATCCCGGCCGGAGAGATTCGAAGTGTTCAGCATCTTGAAGGTGGAATCGTCGATGAGATTCTGGTCAGCGACGGTTCCAGAGTCGCGGCCGGCGATGCGCTGGTTCGTCTGAAGAGAAAGTCGGCAACGGCTGAACGCGATCGCATGCTGGCACGATCAGAAGTGTTTAAGACACGAGCGGTTCGCATTCGCGCCGAGCTTGAAGGCAAAAAACCGGTTTTTGAAAACCCCGGCAGCACGATCACCAAAAATGAACTGGCCGTTTTCGAGTCCCGCAGAGCCAGTCTCAACAGTGAGCGAAATGTTTTGAAGGGTCGTCTGGTCGCGAGTGATGCTCGGATCGTGTCTCTTAACGCGGAGATCGAAAGTTACAAAAAGAGACGCTCCCTGGTAGCCAAAGAAGTCGAAATGCGTGAACGGCTGAGCAAGTCCGGCACGGGCAGCCGTCTTGAGCTCATCAAGATTCAGGAAACCTACGAGTCGATTAATACCGATATCGCGAGACTCAACGGGGATATCGCGCAGTCCCGCGAAGACATCAGTGAAACCAGAACCCGGATCGCTGAACTGGAAAATCGCTATCGCGAACGCGCAACGGTCGAGCTTGCGGAAACGACATCACAGCTTTCTGAGCTCCACGAGGTTGCAAAAGGACTGGAGGACCGGGTTGTTCGGCTTGAGGTGACGGCTCCCGTGGACGGGGTTATCCAGAATCTGAGCGTCACGTCCGTCGGTGACGTACTCGCCGCCGGTTCGATGATTGCGCAGATTGTTCCTGTAGACGAAGAACTCATTGCCGACATAGAGATTTCGCCACGAGACATCGGGTTTGTTCAGTCCGGTCAGGAAGTTGCCGTAAAGGTTAACGCATTCGATTTTGCAAGATTCGGTGCGGTCGAGGGGATGCTGAACAGCGTATCTCCAACGACATACGCGCGAGATGACGGATCCGTTTATTACCGGGGACGAGTCATTTTGAAGCAGGCGCATCTGGGGCCCGAAAAAAAGATTCTCCCGGGCATGACGCTGCAAGCCGATATCCGAACGGGCAGCAAAACGCTGTTCGAATACATGCTCAAACCCATCTACACCAGCCTCGATGGAGGCTTTCGCGAACGGTGATGCCAATCGATTCGCAAAATGCAAAGGCGATGTTCGCGGTTCGCAAACAGCATCCGGCACAGCAGCAATAGTTGACCCGAACCAGCCATTTAACGCAGTTCTTCCTGCTTTTTGAGGGAAAAACAGCCGGTCAGATCAAGGCCCAGATCTGGCACAGAACTTGCGTTACCAACACCAGAACTTTTTCAAATTCAGTACGCCTCGGCAAGAGGCCAACTCAAGGACCAATCCGATGAACGACAATACTCGCACCGTCTCAAACACCAAATTCAACGTCGCAGAGCGCGACGGTTTGTCCACGATTATCGTTGACGTATCAGGCGACCATTATCTTGGTGAGCCAAAATTCCGTGTCTGGGTAAACGGCGAAATCGCGAGTGACACGTTTGTCGTATCCGCTTCACGTGCGCTTGAGCAGAACGAGCAGTTTCAGGTTCGCGGCGACTTTGGTGCCAATGGGCCGACGAATGTTTCCATCGAGTTTCTGAACGACCGTTACGACAGCGCCAGCCAGGATCGAAACCTTGTCGTCAACTCCATCGAAGTGAACGGCAAGGCATTCGAAGCCGGCGACGCATCTTATCGTCGCGGCTACGACGGCAAGGAACTTGCCGGCCACGCCGTAATGGCCTGGTCCGGTCAACTTGTTCTGGACACCTCGAATGTTGGCGGTCCGAACTGGATCGAGGGAGACGAAGACAGCGCGATTGCCCTGAATCTGGATATCCCGGGCGAGGCAGACGGCTTTGCGGTGAACGAGCTCACAGTCTCCGGCGTCCCCGCCGAGGCCAAGCTTTCCGCCGGCACGCGTAACGAAGACGGTTCATGGACTCTTGGTGTCGATGACGCAGCGGATCTCACCATCACGCCTGGTGAAAACTCCAGTGACGATTTCAATCTCGACATCACCGCCCGCGGTGTAAACACCGAGACAGACGAGGCACAGCAGGAAACGGTTCCTGTGTTTGTGCGTGTCAATCCGGTCGCTGATGTCGCCGCGATTGCGATCTCCTCTGCCAGCGGCACAGAAGACACCGGCATCGCCATGGACTTTACCCCTGCGCTGACGGACCACGACGGGTCGGAAGTCGTGGATTCGATCGTTGTTGGTGGTATGCCCGGCGGTTCCTCATTCACCGCCGGCAGACTGCGCGAGGACGGCAAGTGGGAACTCGAAGCCGATGATCTCGAAGGGCTTGAGCTGATGACGGCGAAAAACTCGGACGAGAATTTTTCACTGGATGTCGCGGTCACGACACGAGAGCAGGACAGCGAGTCCCGCTCTACTACGGTCCACAATGTTGCCGTGGACGTCAACGCCGTAGCTGACGGTGTTGCGATCAAGACTCCTGACGAGCTGAGCATCATCAGGGTGCGTCTGTCGGGTGAAGGGTTTGACAGCATTAACGACCGCTTTGACGGCCCGCCGGAGTTCCGGGTTCTTGTCAACGGTGAGGCAACTGGTCCGGTACATAAAGCGAACGCCTCCTACGCTGAAGGCGAGTGGGAAATCTTCAGCATCACGGGCGATTACGGTGACACGGGGCCGCAAACGGTCGAAGTTGAATTCACCAACGACCTCTGGTGCAAACCAAACTGTGCAGATCGAAATCTGATTGTTGACTGGATTGAAGTTAACGGTCACGTGTACCAGTCAGAAACCGACTCGCGTTACCTGCGTTATGAAATCGCAGCGGATGCCGGTACTGAACACTGCGATGAGTTTGGCAATCCAATTGATCCCGGCAATGAGGTAGCAACCGGATACCAGGCTCAGACATGGATGAGCGCACGTGAGCGCATGAACTGGGAAGGACGTCTGGTATTCGCAACAGCCGACAACGGCGGACCTGCCGGTGCTCGCGGCGACGAAGACTCTCCAATCGCAATCGTGTTCGACATGAGCCTGATCGACAGCGATGGATCAGAGAAAATTCGCGAAATCATCGTCAGCAACATTCCTGCGGGCGCCGCTCTTTCTGCCGGCGTCGATAGAGGCAATGGCGAATGGTCGCTCAGCGAAGCCGAGCTCGAGGGACTGACCGTTACTGCACCCCAGGACAGTGATCAGGACTTCGATCTGAATTTCACCTTTAACACGACGGAAACCGCAAACGGCGATACCCGGTCTCAGGATTTCGTGGTGCCAGTGACGGTGGACGCCGTAGCGGATGCTCCGGTCGTGAGCGCCGAGGACGTTCGCGGAACGGAGGGACAGCCCGTAAAGCTATCCCTGGACGCGGCGATTACGGATATCGATCGATCGGAAGCGCTTACGCTGATTCTCACAGGCGTACCCGCGGGTTCGACTCTTTCGCACGGTGTCAGCAATGAGGATGGCACCTGGACCGTTGACGGTAGCGAGATTGGTGACGTCGTACTGACGCCACCGGCGAACACCAGTGGTGAAGTCATCATCGGTGTGACGGCGGTAGCGACGGAGGCCGAAAACGGCGACCAGGCGACCACACAGACCAACTTCAAAATTACGCTCGACGGCGTTGCCGGTGAGCCGGTTGTGACGATTGAGCACGCTGCCGGTCTCGAAGACAACGCCATTGAGCTCAATATTGACGCGTACAGCGCGGACCCGAACGAGGTCGTCACGATTCTTGTCGCCGATGTCCCCGAAGGCGCGACGCTGTCGGCGGGCACACGTAACGAGGCGGGCAACTGGTTTCTGGCAGCCCATGAACTCGAAGGACTGACGATAACACCGCCGCTGCATAGCGACGAGCCGTTCGATCTGAAGGTTGAGGTTATCTCGACCCAAAAGGATACGGGCGACACCGCCAGCAAAGTGTCGACTCTGTCTGTTGCGGTAGGTGCGGTTGCAGATGCGCCTGCGTTTATTCACGACAATGGTGATGGCCTCACCAGTTCGATCCGTCTGACCGTTTCGGGTCAGCACTACAAAGGTGCGCCTGATTATCAGATTTTCATCAACGGCGAGCAGTACGGTGATACCTACACCGTCGAAGCCGACTTCGCCAACAACGAAACGGAAACGCTGGAAATCACTGGCCAGTTCGGTCTGGACGGCCCGGCTTCGGTGGAAGTGAAATTTCTAAATGACCGATGGGAAGGTCCCGGTAAAGATCGCAACCTTGTCGTTCACGAACTCGAGGTCAACGGCACCAGTTACGACTCCATGAGTGCACAGTTCATTCGTGGCGCCGACGGCAAGGTGTTTACGGGCATGAAAAAGATGTGGTGGACTGGATCGCTTCAGTTCGACACCACAGATAATGCAGGCACCGGTGGCGCGCGCGGCTACGAGGACCAGCCAATCGACCTGGCGCTGACAGCAGCGCTGGTTGATATCGATGGTTCCGAGCGCATCGAATCCGTAGTAATCGGCAACCTGCCCGAAGGTGCGATGCTTTCAACGGGTGTCGACAACGGAAACGGCACCTGGACGCTGACATCTGATCAGTTCGCTAACGCAACGATTACTGCACCGGCGGACAGCAACGAAGACATGATGCTCGTCGTCACCGCAACCTCTGTTGAGAGCAGCGGCGAGCGCGCATCCACGACCATTGATCTGCCTGTGCGCGTAACGGGTGTGGCAGATGCGCCGACTCTGGTGACAGAGGACGCTGTGGGCACTGAAGACCTGCCGGTGGCTATCAACTTTGGTGGTGCGCTGACTGACCTTGATGGATCAGAAACGCTTTCGTTCATCGTTGACCATGTGCCCGAGGGTGCATCCCTGAACCAGGGTGTCGCCAACGAAGACGGCAGCTGGAGCCTCACTGAGGATGACCTTGAAGGCCTGATGATCACACCGCCACAGAATTTCAGCGGCGAGATCGTTCTTGGCGTCAGCGCGGTTTCTACCGAAAACGATGGTGATGTCGCTACAACGGCAGGTTCGCTTGTCGTCAGCATTGATGCGGTTGCGGACGCGGCCTTGATCACGCGCAAAACCGCTCGTGGTCTCGAAGATGGCCAGGTGCCTCTGTCGATCAGCATCTCACCAAGCGACAAAGACGGCTCCGAGCGGGTGGGTAGCGTTGTCCTCAGCGGACTCCCCGAAGGCAGCACGCTGTCGGCAGGAATCGACAACGGAGATGGCAGCTGGACGCTTTCCGAAGAAGAACTCGTTGGCTTGACTCTCGCTCCACCGTTGCACAGCAATCAGGACTTTTCTATTCGAATCACGGCTGAGACGATTGAAAGCAACGGCAGCACCCGTTCAACTTCACGCAACATGTCCGTGAAGCTCACCGGTGTGGCAGATGCGCCTGTTGTAAACGCGCTGGACACCAACGGTGAAGAAGATCAGCCAATCGATCTCGAGCTGAATGCCGGCCTCGTGGATACGGACGGTTCTGAAACGCTGTCTGTCCTCATCAAGGGCGTACCGGCAGGTTCAGTACTCTCCGCGGGAACAGAAATTTCAAGCGGCGTATGGAGCGTGGCGCCCGAGTCACTGGCAGATCTCACTTTGACGCCTCCGCGCCACTTCAGCGGTCGTATCGATCTCGAAATGGACGCAGCGGCTACTGAATCTGATGGTGACGCCGCGCATTCAGCAGTTCCGTTTTCGCTCTACGTCAAAGGCGTGGCCGATCGTGCACATCTTGATATCCGTCCTGCCGAAGGTCTCGAGGACAACGCAATTGCGCTCGATATTCGTTCCAGCCTCATCGATTCAGATGGTTCAGAAACGCTGTCTTTCGTCATTGCCGAAGTTCCCGGTGGCGCGAAGCTGTCAGCCGGTCGACAGAACGGTGACGGCACCTGGAGCCTGAGTGCCGCCGACGTCGCTGGATTGACGATTACTCCACCGAAAGACTCGAACGAGGATTTCTCCCTGGCGGTAACGGCGGTGACGACCGAAGCCGATGGTGACACCTCGACGATTACTCTGGCCCTGCCGGTCAAGGTTACCGGTGTAGCCGACACGCCAGTTGCGACAGTCGGCGAGACGCGTGGTGACGAAGATACGGCGATCGCGCTCAACATTGGAGCCGAGGTAGCCGATATCGATGGATCGGAGCAGGTGTCGGTGGTGCTTGGCGGGCTGCCTCGCGGCGCCCGACTCTCCCATGGCCTTTATAACGGCAACGGTACGTGGTCGATCGATCCGGCAGATCTGCCGTCGCTGACCATGACGCCTCCGCGTGATTTCAGCGGTAACGTCGAGATGAGCCTGCGGGTCATCAGTACTGAAAACGATGGCGACTCAACCAGCACCAGCCGCACGTTCAATGTGCAGGTGGATGGTGTTGTGGATACGCCGGGTGGTCTCTCGAACACACTCGTTCTCGAGGACACCTCTGTTGAAATCGATATCGTTCCCCGAACGACTGACATCGACGGATCTGAAACTGTTGTTGGCGCGATCGTTCGCGGTGTTCCGGTCGGAGCGCGTCTGAGTGCCGGTACCGAGATTGAAAGCGGTGTCTGGCAGGTTAGTCCTGGCGACTTTGACGGACTGCGCGTGCATCCGGGCTACAACTCGAATGTTGATTTTCGTCTGACAGTTGAGTCAACGGTGGAAGAAGCTGACGGTACTACCGCGACATTTGACCGAAGCATGAACGTTAACGTGATTGGTGATGCAGACACGCCGGACGTCTGGGCTTATGACGTATCGGGAAAATCCGACACGCCTATTGCGCTTGATTTCGGTGGTCAACTGAATGATCTCGACGGCTCTGAAACCCTGTATTTCATTATTGAAGACATTCCCAAAGGCATGCACTTCAACAAGGGATTCAACAATGGTGACGGAACCTGGACGGTGCCAGAGGCGCATCTGGAAGGTCTGACAGGCACATCGCCTTTTCACTACAAAGGCGAACTGCACCTCACGGTACGAGCAGTGTCACGTGAGAATGACGGCGACATCGCGAGTAACACGACCACGTTTGTGATGGACGTTGATCGAACAACCGGTCCTGGCGATTTCTATTTTTTTGGTCTTGAGGACAACTACATTGGCTTTGACATTTCCAAGCTCGAAGAGCGCGGCGCACGCCAGGTAGTTATCTCTGATGTTCCAGCTGACGTAGAATTTTCAGCCGGCACTCGAGGTGAAGACGGTACCTGGACGGTTGATATTGAAGATACCGCAGACCTTGCCCTGATTCCTTCAAAGGACAGCGACGATGACATGCGGCTGAAATTCAGCTGGATAGACGAGCATGGAAACGAGGGTACTTCAGGTGCGCTGGTTGAGGTGCTCGGCGTTGCCGACATGCCCGATGTTGAGCTCTCAACCGAGGGCGGCGACGAAGACACGCCAATTTCCATTACCGTGACGGGTGAGATTTTTGATCTCGACGGGTCAGAGAAGCTCTCTTTCGTCGTCAAAGATCTGCCAGAAGGCGCAACGCTGTCAGCGGGTTATCTGAACCCCATCAGCGGGGTGTGGACGCTGACGCCAGAAGATATGGAAGGGCTGACCGTTACGCCGCCGGAAGATTTCAGTGGCGATATGGACTTCACCGTAGGTGCTGTTGCAACAGAGCAAAGCGGTGACTATGCCGTCAATCTGAAGCCAGCCAACGTCTACGTCGTGCCGGTAGCCGATGAAGCCGAGATTGGTGGTGTGCCAGAAGTTGGCGTGGAAGACACGGCCCTTGATCTGAACCTTATGGTTGAGACCACGGACGAAGACGGTTCCGAGAAGGTCGTAGCTGTGAACATCAGCGGTCTGCCAGCAGGCGCAACGTTGATTAACGCAACCGACAACGGTGACGGCACCTGGGAAGTTGATCCGACCGCGCTTGATACCGTTCAGATCGTGCCACCACAGCATGCCCATGGTGCGTTCAACGTTACCGTTAACGCGACCACCGAAGAGCCAAATGGCGATCAGGCAGTCACGAGCAGCAAAGTGTCTTTCAGCGTGGCGTCGAATCCTGATCAGCCAACTGTCGTTGCGAGCGACGTGCAGGGTGTTGAAGATGACAGCGTTGCACTGAATCTGTCGGCGAACCTTGTGGACACCGACGGATCGGAAGTGATGTCGGTTCGCATCGACGGCATTCCGGACGGCGCGACTTTGTCGACGGGCTTCAACAACGGTGATGGAACCTGGACAGTCACCGGTGACCAGCTCAACGGTCTCTCTCTGAATCCACCAGAGGATTTCAGTGGCGAAATCGAGATGGGTATAACCGGCATCTCCATGGAGATGGATACGGGCGAAACCGCTCAGACACCGACCGTTCCTTTCAGTGTCACCGTGCTTGGCATCGCGGATGCGCCAACCGTAGACCCGCAGTCTGCGTACGGTATTGAAGACAATGCGATCCCGGTATTGCTGAATGCGTCACTGGTTGACGCAGACGGTTCCGAAACACTGAGCGCAGTGTTTTCGGACTACCCGGAGGGCGCGGTTTTCTCAAGCGGCCAGATGGGCGCCGACGGCTGGGAAGTCGCTGGTGAGGACCTTGACGGTCTGACGGTGACGCCACCTGCGAACAGCAGCGATGACTTCGACATGTCCGTGACGGTTGTTTCAACCGAAGCGACTGGCGACCAGGCAAGGACAGACACCACGGTGCGCGTTCGGGTCGAGGCTGCAGCTGACGATGCGGATGTCACCGCCAACGATGTTTCGGGCGAAGAAGATACAGCAATTGCTCTGGATCTCGCCGCTCGACTGAGTGACGACGACGGGTCGGAAACGCTCTCAGCGATTGTTACCGGCGTACCCGAAGGCGGTTCGTTGAGTCACGGTACCCAGCGTGTTGATGGCGGCTGGAACGTGAACTCGGCAGACCTTGCACTCGTTACCATGATGACGCCTGAGAATTTCAGTGGTGTTGTCGAGATGACTTTGATCACAACGACCGTCGAGAGCTCTAACGACAGTCAGGTCGTGAATACCAAACGATTCGAGGTTGACGTCGCAGGAGTTGCCGATGCACCGGTTGTTTCAGCGCAGGATGTGGAGGGCGAAAGCAATAGCGAAATCGCACTGAACATCCAGGCTGAACTCACGGATCTCGATGGATCAGAACAGCTTGACGTAGTTGTGACCGGGTTGCCGGACGACGCGACACTGTCTGCCGGCAGTCGCAACGAAGACGGAAGCTGGACCGTGGCCCGTTCGGATCTGTCCACGCTGAAGGTGACGGCGGCCGAGGACTTTGTAGGCGAGCTTAACCTCAACGTTGAAGCCGTCGCGACCGAAGACAGTGGTGATGTTGCGACAGCGTCAACAACGTTGAAGGTTGCGGTGACAGAGACGCAGCAGTTCCGAGCCGCAGACAGTGCTTCGGCGGTCGACAGCATGGAAATGCATGCGGCTTCAAGCACGACGGCACCAGCGGTTGCATCATCGACCGATGTGATTGAAACGGAAGTTGAGACTGAAGAGGCAACTGACGACACGACTGAAGATGCAATCGTGGACGCGATGCTTGAGAACGACGCACCCGCGACGTCAAGCAACTGGACGGAAGATATCGACGCTAACGACAGCGCGCAGGAACCCCGGGTAGAAGCTCATGCTGACCCCCTGGCAGACGAAGCGCTGACGCCTGCGGACGATGCCGCGACCGCACAGGAAACCGCGGATCCGCTGGCGGCTGAAGGCGTTGCCGTAGAGTCAGGAGAGACGTCGGTGGATGATGCTTTGGTCGTGCCAACTGACATCTAGGGAAATCGGAAAGAACTGACGCCATGCGGGAAACCGTTCAGGGTGTTCTGTTCTGAAGTCCGGGGGCGACAGCGTTGATGACGCTGTCGCCCTTTTTTATTGCTGTCAGGTGATTGGCGTCAGGGCGTGCGCTCGCAGCGAAACGATCTGAATCCGACGTTGTCACCGCTGCCGAGCATCCAACGCGTGCCCTGGGTCATGCGGCCATTTTTGGCGCGGTCGATCAGCTTTTCCGTTTTGTTCTTTTTCTTCGCCCATAGCGGGTGAATTCTGGTCTCGGCGGCACACTCCGGTTCTGCGTAGATCTCGCAATATTCAAAGCCCATTACGGCAACACGACTGGCCTTGCGCAGGCTGTGGACGGTCTGACAACCCGGCTCGTCATCGTTTTTGATCATCATGAGCGCGCGCTCCTGCCCCTCGTCGTTGATCGTCTTGTAAAAGCGGATGAGAGTGCGCTTGTCGGCGATCGCGTCAAATGGCATCGCGACCGTAACCAGGACAATGAGGGCCGTCATTCTGGCGATTGTGTTAAACATCAACCGGTGCTCGTGCTCTGTGTTTCAAGATGATGATTGAGAATGCGCCTGAACACTTCAGGATCCTTGATTTTGACCATTTCGCCCTGTCTTGGAAATACCTTGTCTTTCAGTCGAGACAGGAAAAACCTGAACGCGGCCCGCCGCAACATTACCGGCATCGCCGAACGTTCGATGGCTTCCAGAGGCCGGACGCTCTCATAACCTTCAGTCAGTGACTTCAAACGCTGTTGTTCGAGACTGCCGTCGTCTTGCTTGCACCAGTCGTTGATGGTTATTGCGAGGTCGTAAACCAGGAATTCGTTACACGCGTAGTAGAAATCTATGACACCGGAGAGCCGGTCATGGTCAAACAGAACGTTGTCGGTAAACATGTCAGCGTGGATGGTGCCGGTGGGCAGGTCGGCGGATACGCGCTGAAAATCGGCAAGCTGCGAGCGCATCAGTTCAATTGTTGACTCGTCGCATTTTGGAGTAACCAGTTCAATCGTGCTCTTCAGCCACGGTATTCCAAAAGCGTTTTCGCGTTCGTGGCGAAACGTCATCCCGGCAAGATGCAGTTTTCCAAGCTCAGCACCGACGGCATGGCAATGCTGAGGTTCAATCGTTGCAAGCTCCTTGCCACGCAAACGCTGGACGAGGGCGGCGTCCTTGCCATTGAGGATTCTGGAGTAGGATCCGTCTTTGCCGGCAACGGGGTGTGCGCAGGCAACACCGTTGTCGGCCAGCCACGCGGTGAGGTCCATGAAATACGGAACATCTTCGCTCGGAACTCGCTCGAACAGCGTCAGTACGAATTCGCCACCTGTGGTGGTACAGAAGAAGTTGCTGTTCTCAATGCCGTCTTCGATGCCGGTGTGTTCGACCAGCGTGCCGACATCGTAGGCCGTGAGGAAATCTGTCAGTTCATCTTTACTGACACTGGTGAAAACGGACATGGGGCAGCAGGCGTCTCGCGGCAGATTGATTGATGACGCAGCCCGCGCTTTAAATCCAGGCGGCCGCTGTGGCAACAACGCTGCCCGGAGCGGGTACTACCAGCTTGTGATCTTCCACTTGCCGATGTTTACGTCAGACTCGGCATTATCCCGATATGACTCCGGACTGCCGTTTCCGTCGGCGTCGTTGACGTAGTAACGGGCGCCGGTTTGGGGGTTAACCTGGATCAGATAGGTGCGATTGCCGTCGCGATACTCGGTCACCACACCGTCAGTCGTTCGCGGCGCCCGATTCGTGGCGCTCGCGGCCTGTTGCGGATTGTCTGAATTCAGAGAGCGCTCGAGGTCCGCTGCCGTCAGCGGTGGCGGTGCGTCAGGCGCGTCGGTAACCGTCGTGTTCTGTGCAAGAGCGGTCGCACACATAGCGCCGGCACCGGCAACAAGAAGCAGCGTCACGAAGATGCGCAGAGCGTCGACACCCGGCGTCGGCTTGCTCGACGCATTGCCACATTGATCGCCCGGGGCATCTATCGCGATGGCTTTGGTCCTGGACCGTTGTGCCGCTATCGCGGCTCGGCGAGTTCTGCTGTCTGTTCCGTTTCGCTTGATTCTGTGAACCATCTCTACACCCTCTTCCACTGTCGTCTTACCGGTGCGCGTCGCAATCCGAGTCACACCGCCGAAACATCCGAGCTACAGGTTGAGCTGTCTTTCGGCTTCCTCGGCGGTGGGCTCCATGCCGCGCTTCTCATAGTACCTAAATATGACGTCGACGATTTCTTTTGGGTCGTCAAGAACCGTCATCAGGTCCAGATCTTCTGCGCTGATAGTGCCTTCTTTTACCAGTGTATTTCGAAACCAGTCGAGCAGACCCTCCCAGAAGGGGGAATGCACCAGAATTATGGGGATTCGTCGGCTTTTGCCCGTCTGAATGAGCGTCAGGATTTCGGCCAGTTCGTCGAGAGTGCCAAAGCCGCCCGGCATCACGACATAGGCCGAGGCGTACTTGACGAACATGACCTTGCGCGCAAAAAAGAACTTATGGCTTAAGCTGATGTCCTGATACTGGTTGGGCTTTTCTTCGTTGGGCAACACGATGTTGACACCGATGCTCGGCGCTTCCCCGGCCTGGGCACCTTTGTTGACGGCCTCCATGATGCCGGGTCCGCCGCCACTGACGACGGCGAATCCCGAATCTGACAGGCGCCGGGCGATGTCCTCGGCGATGCCGTAGTAAGGATGATCCTCGGGCGTTCGCGCGGAGCCGAATATGCTCACCGAAGGATGAATCTGGGAAAGCTTTTCAAAGCCTTCGACAAACTCCGCCATGATCTGGAAGATCTTCCATGACTCCCTCGACATCATCTGTGAAACCGAGGCTCGAGTGGGCGTGTTGCCCTTGTTGTTTTCTGGTTCGTTCATAGTCCTATTCTTAGCACATATCGCTCGAACATCGAGTAAAACCTGATGGCACACAGCACGTTGCAGGCAGTCGAAACGGACGGGCTCAGGTAGAATCTGAATACGAACAAAACGGGTTCAACTGACCAATGGCCAAATCCAAGCGCCTGGTGCTCGTCGACGGCGCCTCGTACCTTTATCGCGCGTACTACGCGATGCCCAACCTCACCAACAGCAGCGGTGAATTCACCGGCGCTGTCTATGGCGTGACGAACATGCTCAAGCGTCTTCTGAGCGACGAGTCGCCGCAGTACATGGCGTTCGTTTTCGATGCAAAGGGCAAAACTTTTCGCGACGAAATCTACGATCAGTACAAGGCGAATCGACCGTCAATGCCCAAGGAGCTGCGACCCCAGATTGACTACGTGCATCAGATCGTCGAAGCGATGGGGATGCCGCTGCTGGTCATTCCGGGTGTAGAGGCAGACGACGTCATTGGTACGCTGGCGGCGGAAGCCACAAAAGGTGGCTTCACCACGCTGGTCTCAACTGGCGACAAGGACCTCGCGCAACTGGTAAACGACAAGGTAAATCTTGTCGATACGATGAAGGATGTTGTTTACGACATCGATGGTGTGGTCGAAAAATATGGCGTTCCGCCAGAACTCATCATCGACTACCTGACACTGATCGGTGATACCAGCGACAACATCCCCGGCGTTCCCAAATGTGGCCCCAAAACCGCCGTGAAGTGGCTTGCCGAATATGGCGACCTCGAGGGCGTCATTGCCAACGCGGATGCAATCAAGGGCAAGGTTGGCGAAAACCTGCGCGACAGTCTTGAGCAGATACCGATGGCCAAAGAGCTGGTCACGATCAAGCTGGATGTAGATGTGGGCACACCGGTAAAGAATCTCAAGATGGGTGAGCCCGACGAGGACAAACTGCGGGAGCTGTTTGCTCATCTTGAGTTCAAGACATGGCTATCCGATCTTGGCGGTGTCGAAGCGGGTGCTGGTGATTCGAAGAAAAAGCCGAAGGTAGACAAGAACTACGAAACGATCACCACGATGAAGGCTCTCGACGCATGGCTTGCCAAGCTGAAGAAGGCGGGTGTCTTTGCCTTTGATACCGAGACGACCTCCATCAATGCCGTTGAGGCGGAGCTGGTGGGTTTCTCATTCAGCAATGTCGCGGGCGAAGCCTGCTACGTACCTCTCGCGCACAATTACGAAGGTGCCCCGAAGCAGCTTGACCGAGACAAGGTCATCGCCAAGGTCAAACCTTTGCTTGAAAACCCAAAGCTGAAAAAAATCGGACAGAACCTCAAGTACGACATGCTGGTTCTGAAAAAATACGATGTGGACGTTGACGGTATTGCGTTCGATACGATGCTTGAAAGCTACGTGCTCGACAGCACCGCGTCGCGTCACGACATGGACAGTCTGGCTCTGAAGTACCTTGGTCTGAAGACGATTAAATACGAAGACGTCGCGGGCAAGGGCAAGTCGCAGGTGCTGTTTGACAAGGTTGAAGTCGATGTTGCGTCGCAGTACGCGGCCGAGGACGCCGATATCACCGTGCGCCTGCATGACGCGCTGTGGCCCAAGCTCAAGGACAACAAGATCCTGACGGATCTGTTTGAGAATGTTGAAATGCCGCTGGTGCCGGTGCTGGCGCGTATCGAGTCCAACGGCGTCATGATCGATGCCGACATGCTGCGTGAACAGAGCGCCGAGATCACGGATCGCGCGGCGGAGATCGAGAGCCAGGCGCATAACGCCGCCGGAACCGAGTTCAATATCGCATCCCCCAAGCAGATTCAGGAGGTGTTGTTTGATCGACTGGGACTGCCGGTTCTCAAGAAGACGCCAAAGGGTCAACCGTCAACGGCGGAGGAGGTTCTCGCTGAACTTGCCAACGACTATGACTTGCCGAGGATGATTCTCGAGCATCGCAGTCTCGCCAAACTGCGCTCGACCTATACCGACAAACTGCCAACGCTGGTCAATGCTGACACCGGCCGTATCCACACGTCCTATCATCAGGCGGTTGCCGCTACCGGACGTCTGTCGTCGTCAGAACCCAATTTACAGAACATCCCGATTCGCACCGCTGAAGGTCGTCGCATTCGCGAAGCCTTTGTGCCCGCCAAAGGTTTCAAGCTGGTGGCCGCAGATTATTCCCAGATCGAATTGCGCATCATGGCGCACCTGTCCGGCGACGAAGGTCTTACGCGGGCCTTTGCGAATGGTGAAGACGTGCACAAGTCCACGGCCGCCGAAGTTTTCGGTGTGAAGGTGTCCAAGGTTGACGACGAACAGAGACGCGCCGCAAAGGCAATCAACTTCGGATTGATTTATGGCATGTCGGCGTTTGGTCTGGGCAAGCAGCTGAAGATCGAGCGTGGACAGGCCCAGGATTATGTTGATACCTATTTTGCGCGCTACCCCGGCGTTCGTGAATTCATGGACAGAACGCGAGAGTCAGCGCGCGAAAACGGTTTTGTGGAGACGGTTTTTGGCAGGCGTCTGTACCTCCCGGAAATCAACGCGTCCAACCACGTGCGTCGACAGTACGCCGAACGCACGGCCATCAACGCGCCGATGCAGGGTACGGCGGCCGATCTGATCAAGAAAGCGATGATTGCGGTTGACGCCTGGCTGCTTGAGTCCGGATCGAAGTCACGCATCATCATGCAGGTGCACGATGAACTGGTGCTCGAGGTGCCGACAAAGGAAGTCGCGAAGACCCAGAAAAAGGTGGCCGAATTGATGTCGGGGATTGCCGAACTCGATGTACCGCTGGAAGTCGACAGCGGCAGCGGTAACAACTGGGCGAAGGCGCACTCGTAAGGTTTCGGGAGACGCGCCAGCCAGCCTAGGATATTGGTGTGGGTTTTGCCGGTGCCGAAGCCGCCTGCTATCCACTCGTCGGTGATGAGCGGTACAGACGAACCGCACTATTAAACGAACGCCGGTCTACGTAATCCGCTCATCGGAGACAAACGGTTTTTTCAACTAGTTCGCCTTGCCGAATTGGGAACCCGACTATACTGATCTTCGACGATAGGGATGTTGTCACGGTCTATTCTTCCTCCCTGGATAGGCCACTTCCGACTGGCGTCGGAAACAAAATAAAAGGCCTCGGAGTGTCCTCTCCTTTTCCGAGGCCTTTTTTTGCGCCTGCAGTTTACGCAAGCCGCGCCACCACGCCTGACTCAGGTCTTCACGCCTTCGTTTATCGCAACGCGTGCGCTTGCGTCTACCTGCAGTCCAGAAATTCGCCAGGGTCACCGTCGAAAGTCAGTCGATGGTTTCGCTCAGCCATTTTGCAACAAGACCACGCGCCGCGGAGATGCCGGTTTTGTTAACGGCAGAAAATGCCTGGATGGTAATGCCCGGTACATCGCCCAGCTGACGCTGAACGTCATTGACCGTAGCTTTCATTTTGCCGCTTTTCAGTTTGTCGGCCTTGGTCAGCAGAATGTGTACATCCAGTTCCGCGCTCTCACACCACTCAAGCATCTGCACGTCGAGATCCGTTAGCGGTCGACGTGAATCCATTGGCAGTACCAGTCCTCGCAGACAGCGCCGTTCGGCAAGATACTCTTCGATGCTCTGCGCCCAGTGCTTGCGCACGTGATCGGGCACATTCGCAAAGCCGTAACCCGGAAGGTCGACAATGCGTCGCATCGCCTCGACCTCGAAAAAGTTGATCTGCTGGGTGCGACCGGGGGTCTTGCTGGTTTTGGCCAGGCCTTTGCGGTTGGTAATCGCATTGATGGCACTGGATTTGCCGACGTTGGACCGCCCGGCGAAAGCGACCTCGGCGCCCCGGTCCGGGAGCCACTGGCTCGGCAGATGGGCGCTCTTGATGAAGTGGGTTTTGCTGAAGTCCATGACCGCAACTGTATACGACCCGTCGGCTCGGAATCTGGCCCCAAATCGCGCGAAATCAGCTTCAGGCCGGGATTGTCGTGACTGCATCAGGGCCCCGGGACGCGCTGGGCCGTTCGCCGGTCCCCCGCAGGGCCAAAATTGCCCTGTTCGTGTCTGAACGAACCGGTTCGCCCATGGGCCGAGGCGCCTGATTCGGGTAAACTTCGCGCCCTATCAGCCCGATTCGGGCACTCCGCAAAGACCCAAGCTTGGAGCAGTCAGAAGATGACCAGTAAGCAGTTCGCCCTGTTGAGCGCGTTGAAGCTAACGCTTGCCGTAACCGTCAGTTTGTTCGTGACCGGCGCGGGTGGCGTTGCCAGCGCAGGTGATATCGAGGCCGGCAAGGCCAAGTCTGTGACCTGCGTTGCCTGTCACGGTGCCGACGGCAAAGGACTCACACCCGAGTGGCCGAATCTCGCAGGCCAGGTCAAAGGCTATATCGCCTCCCAGCTGAAGATGTTCAAAAACGGCAAGCGCAACAACGCCATCATGCTCGGACAGGTTGCGGCGTTAACGGATGCCGATATGGAAAACCTCGATGCGTATTACGCTTCGCTGCCGCCAATCGCCGGCGCGGTGAGCGAGAACAATGCTTCTGATGCGAAAAAGGGTGCCAAGCTCTATCGCGGTGGCGTTCAGGACACCCAGATCCCGGCCTGCATGGCGTGTCACGGGCCTGCCGGTACCGGTCTCATGCCAAAGTATCCGCGCCTGGCGGGTCAGAAAGCCAAATACATCGAAGCACAGCTCCTCGCATTCAAAAACGGATCCCGGGCTAATTCTGTAATGCAGCCGATTGCTTTCAAGATGTCGGCCGAGCAGATCCGCCAGGTCTCGTTATTCGTATCAGGGCTGAAGTAAAGGCGGTCCAAAGGCGCATTTCACAGCTTTACCCGCCGGAGCACCGGCGGGTCCGCGGGCACTTTGGGCCGTTCGCGTTGTCCAACCAGAGTGCGCCACCTCCGAGGTTTATTCTCGCTGGCGGGAGTGGTGTCTGTCCGGCGTCGACGGCTGTCGCACCCGGTACCGATACAACACGCGGAAATGATTCCGGGTGACAACCTGATTCCTGTCCATGTCTGACGTGACGACAAATTCAAAACCCACGCGTACCCGCGGCACCTGGTCGAGCATCTGGCTGCCGACACTCGGTTCCATGAACTTCGCGATACTGCTGCTGATGATTCTGGCGGTGGCATCAGTTGTGGGCTCGGTGCTGCAGCAGAACCAGCCGTACGAAGACTACGTTATCAAGTTTGGGTCTTTCTGGTTTCAGGTCTACCGCAACCTCGGCCTGTACGACGTGTACAGCGCCTGGTGGTTTCTCGCCATTCTGGTTTTTCTGTGTATCTCCGTCTCCGTCTGTGTCTACAGAAATGCACCGGGGATGATGCGTGATGTCAGACGCTGGCGTGACGATATGACAACACGGTCACTCGAAAGGATGCGCAACGCCCGGGTGCTGGCTCCTGCGCAGAACTCGACCGCCGATCCCGCAGCGACAGCCGAGTTCTGTCGTGCCGCCATCGCCAAGGCCGGGTATCGGTGCAGGGTAAAAGCCGCCGGCCCCAACACGCTGGTGAGCGCCAAACGAGGCGAGGGTAATCGCTTTGGCTACCTCGCGACGCACATCGGCATCATCGTTATCTGTGTCGGCGGCCTGTTCGATGGAAATTTCGGTTTGATGTTCGACGAGATGAGCGGACGCATTCAGATCGAGCGCAGAGCGATCCCGGCGAGCGAGGTGGGAGAAAGCAGTCGACTCGACACGGGTTCGTCGACGTTCAGGGGGCAGGTCAACATCCCCGAGGGATCACAGGCAGATTTCATATTTCTGAACATCAAAGACGGCTACGTCATTCAGCACCTGCCGTTCAGCGTCGAGGTGAAGGAATTTCGCGTTGAGCACTATGACACCGGGCAGCCGAAGTCGTTTGAAACCGACCTGATCATTCACGACGATGATCTCGCCGAGCCGCTCGAGCACACCATAGCCGTCAATCATCCGCTCACTCACAAAGGCGTGACCATCTACCAGGCGAGTTTTCAGGATGGTGGTTCAAGCCTGTCCTTCACCGCGTGGCCACTGGGGTCCGGCGACAGGCCCTTCGACATCGAGGGCGTGGTTGGACAGAACGAAACGTTGCGCATTGGTGGCCGACAGTACGAGCTGGAGCTCGACGACTTTCGAAAATTCAACGTCATCGACGTCGCCAAGGACAAGATACAGCCGGACTTCAACAATATTGGATCGTCGGTGACGTTCAAGGTTCGCGGCCCCGACGGCAAGGCGCTGGAATACCACAACTACATGTCGCCGATTCTGGTAGAAGGTCGTCCGTACCTGCTCGCCGGCGTGCGCTCCACGCCCGCTGAAGAGTTCAACTATGTCCATATCCCGCTCGGCAAGACCGGTGACATCAATCGGTTCATGTCGCTGCTCAATCGATTCCGCGATGACGAGGAGCTCGCGCGTATCGCCGACGGCCTTGCGTCTTCCGGTGGCGCGAATGACGCCGCAACGCCCAGAGATGATCTCGGCGGCAAGACACTGGCGCTGCTGCAGCTGTTTAACAGCAGAGGTTTTAACGGAGTCGATGAGCTGGTCAAAAAGAACGTACCGGAGACGGAGCATGCCGATGTATTTCAGGCCTACTTCAACATCATCCGAATTGCGGCAGCGCAGCTGTACTCCGATCAGCTGGCGAGTGAAGGCATAAGCTCCGGACAGGCCTGGACCGACGACGACACCCGCTACATCGCGGACTTCCTCTCGGCTGCGACAGCGCTGCCGGACTATGGACCGCCGGTATACCTGCAGCTGAAGCAGTTCGAGCATCGGGAAGCGAGCGGCCTGGAAATGACCAAATCACCCGGAAAACCCCTGGTTTATCTCGGCAGTGCACTGCTGTGCATCGGTGTTTTCCTGCTCTTTTACATAAATCCCCGTAGAATCTGGGCAATGGCGCGCGAGGACGGGGCTGTCGTCCTGGCAGGCGTCAATCATCGCAAGGTCCCGGGCTTTGAGGCGGAACTCGATGCGCTAAGAACGGTCATTCAGACTGGGCTTGAATCAAGCACGATCGAATCAACCAGGTAACGCTCATGTCAGTTACATCCGAACATCTTAATCAGCTGAACGAACGCACACCGACGTCCGTCCGAGACTATATCTGGCTGGTGGCGGTTGCCGCTCTCACCGCTTTTGTGCTGACCCGCTACGGCTCGGCGATGGACATCTACGAAATCGTGATCACGATCGGCACGGGCATCAGTCTCGCCTGGCTCGGCTGGTCCTGGCGTTCCGTCCAGATATTCACGATTGCTGTTGCGCTGCTGTCGTTGTTTGCGATCTGGCTTTACGGCGCCGACATCGGGCGCGGCACCGAGAATTTCTTTCTCAAGTACATGCTCGCAAGTCAGTCGGCAATTATGTGGATGAGTGCGCTTCTGGTGCTTTCGACCGTGGCCTACTTTCTCGGAATGATTGCGCGCTCTGATTTCGGGTTGGCCACCGGCAGCGGGCTTGCGTGGTGCGGCGTCACCATGAGCTTTGTTGGCCTGTTTGTGCGCTGGCGCGAGTCATATCTGATCAACGTTGAATACGGCCATATCCCGGTCAGCAATCTCTATGAGGTGTTCATTTTATTCTGTGCGATTGCAGGTTTGATGTACCTGTACTACGAACAGAAGAGCAACACTCGCAGTCTTGGTGGTTTTGCGCTGCTGGTAATTTCGGCCGCGGTAGGCTTTTTGCTGTGGTATTCGTTTGAGCGCGAGGCGGACGCTATTCAGCCACTGGTACCCGCGCTGAATTCCTACTGGATGAAGATCCATGTGCCGGCCAACTTTATTGGCTACGGTGCTTTTGCTCTCGCCGCGATGCTCGGCGGCGCACAGCTGCTGGCGGCGCGTGGTGGCTGGTTTCAGTCGAGGCTGCCCGAACCGGCGGTGATCGACGACCTGATCTATCGAATGATCGCGCTCGGCTTCGCATTTTTCACCATCGCCACGGTGCTCGGTGCGTTATGGGCCGCTGAAGCATGGGGTAGCTACTGGTCCTGGGATCCCAAGGAAACCTGGGCGCTGATCGTGTGGTTGAACTACGCGGCCTGGCTGCATCTGCGTCTGACCAAAGGCTGGGGCGGTGGCGTGATGGCCTGGTGGGCGATCATCGGTCTCTTTATTACGCTGTTCGCATTCATAGGGGTAAATATGTTCTTATCTGGCCTTCACTCCTACGGCGAGCTTTAATGGCTGATGAACAACCCGCGGCAACGAACATCGAGATTTTGAGTCAGGCCAACGCCGAACTCGCAAAGCGCTACGTCAACGAGGTTGTTAATCAGGGCAACCTCGACGTTATTCCCGAAATCTACGCGCAAGATTACGAAAACCACACCACTGCTGTTGTCGGTACCGTCACCGGCCACGACGGTGTTCGCGACATGGTCGAACAGTGGCGAATGGCGTTTCCCGACGTGCACGCGACGATCGAAGATGTCATCGCAACAGGCGATCGTGTCGTGACGAGAATCAGTGTGACGGGAACCCACGAAGGCGAATGGCGTGGATTCGCACCCACCGGTCACGCGATCAATATTCGGATCATCTCGATCTTCAGGATCGAAGACGGGCTGATCAAGGAACGCTGGGAAAATGCAGACATGGTGTCTCTGCTCGCTCAACTTGGCATCAGCTAGCACGCCGGTGTGCATTCGGGTTTCTTTTCATGACGGCTGATCCGCGCTGGCGTATTCGTGCCACGCGGTATCTCTACCAGAGTAAGTGGTTCGATCTGCGTCAGGACGACATCACGCTGCCCGGCGGCGATGACATCACGTACACCTTCGTCGAGCATCCGGGTTACGCCATGGTGCTCCCGATAACCCGCCTCGATGAGGCTGTGATGGTCGACGTGTATCGCCACCCCCTGAAGAAAACCAGCTTTGAGTGTCCGGCAGGCGGTCTTGACGGCAACTCGCCGGAGACGACCGCGATCAGGGAACTGGAAGAAGAAACGGGATACGTCGCCAGCGAACTTTTACCCCTGGGCAGTTTCGATGGTGGCCCTGGCAGCAGCAACGAGAACTTCAGTCTGTTTCTTGCGCCTAATGTTGTCCCGGGCGGCAAAGTCGCTCACGAAAACACCGAGCAGATTACCGTTCGCCTGGTACCGATCGCGGATCTGGTAGCCGACGCACTGGCGGGTAAGCTCGACGGTGGTCCAACAACGTTGTGTGTGCTGCTCGCCGCCGCGTCAGGGCATCTGGACGTGAGTCTGTCGACCCGGCGTCGTTCTGCGGGCTGATCTACTTTTCAAACTTGACGAAGACGCGACCGTCTTCGACTTTGGTCTCGTAGGTTTTCAGATCTTCAGTCGCCGGAGCCGTAAGGGCCTCACCGGTTTTGATGCTGAACTGTGCCTGATGAAGCGGGCACTCAATGGTGTCCCCTTCAATAAATCCGTCAGACATGGACGCGTATTCGTGGGTACAGATGTCGTCAAGTGCATAGACGCTGCCATCGAGTTTGCACAACGTGATCTGACAGTCAGCCGCCTTGATGCAAAGGGGCTCGTCGTCTTCGATATCGTCAAGGGCAGCAACGTCCTGCCAGTTTCCATCACTCATTTTCTAAAAACTCTAAATCAATTGGTAAGACATTCGCCGGGTCGTGGCAACGGACGCGGTTCACCCGGCGTCCACGGATGCGGAAGACAGCATCTGCAGGGCGGCTTCTTCAAGCGTCGATGACAGCCCGCGCTTCTGGAGGTCGAGCACGTGCCACTGAAGTCCCTGCAGCGTAAACATCTGCTGCCCGCTGTCAGTTTCGACTTCGGCCACGAGTCCTTCTCCCGGCCACAGGATAATGCGGACAGACTTGGCAATATCTCGGTTATCGGGTGGTGCATTCATAGCTTTATTGTACGCCAAAGCCGCGATGTGTGTAGGCAACCTCTCCGACAACTTTTGATACGTCCGCCCGGGAGCGATCGCCCGTTCAGATAAGTCCGCCCAGCGGAGACAGTCAGCGGTGGCGGTAGGGACTGAGCAGTTTCGTCAGGCACAATACGGATACAGAACAAGTCGTTCACTGCGCTCGAGCGGGGCAACCGCTGCCCGGCCAATACGTGCGGTGACGATACAAGTTTCGACCCAACAAGTATCAGTGATCGGAGAAAAATCATGAGTATTGAACTCTACAGCTGGGGCACCCCGAACGGACGCAAGGTTTCAATCTGTCTTGAAGAGATGGAGCTTGAATACAATTTTCATCCCATCAATATTTCCAAGGACGAACAGTTTCAGCCGGACTTCCTGAAAATCGCACCGAACAATCGCATCCCGGCGATTGTGGACAACGACAACGGTATGACGCTGATGGAAACGGGCGCGATCATGCATTACCTCGCGGAGAAGACGGGCAAGTTTCTGCCAGCGTCTGGCGAGGCACGGTGGAAGACTATTGAGTGGCTCATGTGGCAGATGGGGGGCTTTGGTCCGATGCTGGGTCAGGCGCATCACTTTCTCAAATTCAACAAGGGCAAAAGTGAATACGCTGAAGAGCGATACGCCACGGAGTGCAAACGTCTGTACGGCGTACTTGATCGAAGACTCGCCGATAACGAATGGATCAACGGCAGCGACTATTCCATCGCCGACATGGCGGCGTGGCCCTGGGCTGCCCGTCACGAGTGGCACGAGGTAGACGTTGCTGGTGAATTTACTAACGTAGCACGCTGGTTCAGAACCATCGCTGCGCGTCCGGCTATTGCGCGTGGATGGAACGTGCCTGAAACGGATCAGCAGATTCCACAGATCTAGTTCGTCAGTGCTCTCGACCGGGTGATTGATCTCAACCAGGCCGGCTCCTGTCCGTGCCTGGTCGGGTTCAGTCCAGCCCGTGTCTGGCGAGTCGCTGCCCGCGAGAGTTCAGACCACCTTGATGCTGAATTCACCCACGCCCTCAACGCCGCCTGTCATGGTATCGCCGCGCTCGACAGGCCCGACACCTGACGGCGTGCCCGTCATGATCACATCGCCGGCGGCGAGTTCGAAAAGCCCCGACAGGTAGCTGATCATTTCCGGAATCTTCCAGATCATCTGATTCAGGTCACCTTCCTGTTTGCGCACGCCGTTGACGTCCAGCCAGACCAGTCCGGCCTCCGGGTGACCGAGCGTGCTAGCCGGGACAAGTGGCGTGCAGGGTGCTGAATCCTCAAACGCTTTGCCAATTTCCCAGGGGCGTCCGGCTTTTTTCATCTGTCCCTGCAGATCTCGCCGGGTCATGTCGAGCCCGACGCCGTAACCCCAGACGTGGTTCATGGAATCTGCTATCGCGATATCGGTTCCGCCGCTTTGCAGCGCGACGATCATCTCGATTTCATGATGTACGTCGGCGGACTGGGCCGGGTAGGGGAACTGTGTGGCGCCGCAGACAAGGTTGTCTGGATTTTTCTGAAAGAAGAACGGGTCTTCACGATCCGGGTCGTGACCCATCTCAATTGCGTGAGCCGCGTAGTTGCGGCCAACGCAGTACACACGTCGGACCGGAAACAGATCATCGCTATCGGTGACAGAGAGAGTTGGTGTGGCCGGTGGTGTAATTGCGAATGTGGTCATAAGAGGCTCGAAGCTCCAGAGTGTGAGTTGCCAGACTGGCAAAGAACCGAATCGTCACGCTCGACGTATAAGATGTATGGGCTGGACTGGTACAGTATAAAATCCCTGCGCGCCCCGATTCCAGCATTCCCGCACCAGTGTGCCACTGGTTCCTGTGTGATCTGACCTCTATGAATTCAAAAAGCAACAAAACGGCGATTGTATGGTTTCGTCAGGATCTGCGTCTTTCGGACAATCCTGCGCTGCAGGCTGCCATCGACAGCGGAGCCGCTGTCGTGCCCGTGTATGTGCTCGATGACATCAGTCCAGCCAAGACGCGAGGCAGACAGGACTGGTCGATCGGAGGAGCCGGTCGATGGTGGCTGCATGGCTCACTGAAATGTCTTGGCAAAAATCTGAAAAAGGCCGGGGCTCAACTCATCCTTGCCCGGGGTGATGCCGCCGTGGTGATTCCGGATCTTGTTCGCGAAACCGGCGCCGATGCAGTCTACTGGAACCGTTGCTACGAGCCTTTTGCAATTGCGCGAGACACGGCAATCAAAAGTGCGCTGACAGAACTCGAGGTGAATGCCGAGAGCTTCAAGGGGTCGCTGATCAAAGAACCGTGGGAGCTGAAAACCGGCCAGGGCAAGCATTACGGCGTGTTTACTCCTTTCTGGAAATCTCTGCTGAAGACCGGCGTTCAGGACAAGCCACTGGCAGCGCCGACCAAAATCAGGGCAAGCCGCGCAACACTGACGAGTCTGAGTCTCGACGATCTTGATCTTCTGCCGTCGAAGCCGGACTGGGCCGCAGGATTTCGGGAGTACTGGACGCCAGGTGAAGACGGCGCCGACGCCAGGCTTGAGCGATTTTTCAAAGAGGTCGTCGGTGGCTACGACGAAGGCCGTGATCGCCCGGACAAGGACATGACGTCAGGTCTGTCCGCGCATCTGCATTTCGGCGATATCAGCCCGCTGGAAGTCTGGTGGCGCACACATGACGCGATCGGGCGGTCGGCAAAACGGCGAGAAGACGCGATGGCGTTTCTGCGGGAGATTGCGTGGCGCGAGTTCTGCTACAACCTGCTCTTTCATCATCCAGATTTGCCACACAAAAATCTGAAACCACAGTTCGACAACTTCAAGTGGCGCAAGGACAAGGCCGGCCTGCAGGCGTGGTGCAGCGGAATGACAGGCTATCCCATCGTCGATGCCGGGATGCGGCAGCTGTGGCATATCGGCTGGATGCACAATCGCGTGAGAATGATCGCCGCGTCATTCCTGATCAAGGATCTCATGATCCACTGGCGCGAAGGAGAGAAATGGTTCTGGGACACACTGGTTGATGCCGATCTCCCCAACAACGCCGCCGGCTGGCAATGGGTCGCAGGTTCCGGCGCCGATGCGGCACCGTATTTCAGAGTCTTTAATCCGGTGACGCAAGGCAAGAAGTTCGATCCGTCGGCTGCCTACGTTCGCAAATGGGTTCCAGAGATAGCGAGTCTCCCGGACAAATATATTCACGAGCCCTGGGTGGCACCACCTGAAGTGCTCGAAGCATGCGGCGTGGTGCTCGGCAAAGACTATCCAGAACCTGTCGTCAGTCACGCCATGGCGCGAATGCGAGCGCTTGAAGCGTATGAAAAAATAAAAGCGCCAAAACCTGACGCCACAAAATAGCGGTATGCTGCGGGCGGCAGAAGAGGAAGTCTACCTTGCCCATCACCGATATCTGGTTCTACGTTTTCGCCGTCCCGGCGTTGTTTGTTGTCGGGATCTCCAAAGGCGGCTTCGGTGGTGGTCTGGGTGCGATCGCGGTGCCGGCGATGACGCTCGCAATTTCCCCAACGCTTGCGCTTGGAATTTTGTTGCCCGTGCTGTGTGTGATGGATCTGTTCGGGACGTGGGCTTATCGCGGTAAATGGGATCGCAAACTCGTGCCCGTGCTGGTAGTTGGCGGCATCATCGGAACCGCGCTTGGGGCAGTTCTGTTGCGGCAGCTGTCATCGGAACACATCAAGGTGCTGGTTGGTGTTGTTGCGGTGTTTTTTTCTCTGCAATTTTTCCTCACCAGAAAATCCACGTCGCTGGCGGCAAAACGCCCACGGACCTCGGCTGGCATTTTCTGGGGGGCCCTGTCGGGATTTACGAGCTTTACAGCGAACGCCGGAGGGCCGGCTGCCAACGCCTGGCTGTTGCCTCTGAAACTCGACAAGACGGTGTATCAGGCCACGACGGTCGTTTTCTTCATCCTGATCAACTATCTGAAGATCGCGCCGTTCTGGATGCTGGGTCTGTTCTCCACCACAACGCTGGCGACGTCAGTGGCGTGTCTGCCTGTCGCCTTACTCGGACTTTATGCCGGGATAAAGCTTCACGATCGTGTCCCCGTCGACCGCTTCTACCGGATCTGCTTTATCTTTTTGTTGCTGACGGGCTGCAAGCTTCTGTTTGACGGACTCGTTCAGTGAATTTTGTTCGTTGTGATGTACTGCTGTTCGGGGCTAACGGTGCGGGTTCCACCGCCGCTTTGGCGCAGCTTGTTGAGCTTGGGCTTAACGTCACGGTTGTCGGTGTGGTTTCCAGAGCCATCAGTTCTGATCGCGACATCATGGCGGTGCGAGCAACGTCGGGGCTCGAGGCGATGGCGCGCAAGCTGGGTGTCACGTTTCGCGGGGTCAGTGAACCCTCGGACGTGATCGACGAACTCAAGTCCATCCGCGCCGATATCGCGCTGTCGTCGTGCTTTCCGTGGCGGTTACCCGTCAATACCCTGAAGGCCGTTGCGTCACGCTGTTTGAACATCCACCCGTCACGACTGCCTGCATGGCGTGGTCCGGATCCTTTGTTCTGGCAGTTGCGCGCCGGCTACAGCGTGATCCCGGTGTCCGTTCATGATCTTGCAGACCGCATGGACACCGGGCCCGTTCGCGCGAGCGCCGAGATTCAGATCGAGTCCGGGGATACCGAAGCTGCGCTCGAAGACCGGATTGCACGCAAAGGCGTAATGCTTGTGTGTGGGCCACAGTCGACAGATCCGGTGTCGGCACTGGACAACGACGTGATCACGGACCGGGGCCTGTGGCACCGATCGCCGGTCCCTGCTGACTATCGGGTTTTCCCGACATGGCGTGTCGGCCACGCAACGCGTTTTCTAAGCCTTATGGCCGGGCGTAACGTGCCATTCAGATATCTGAACCCGGGACAGCGGTCGGTCGAATTCGGCCGACTTTTCCGCGACGGGGACGACTTTTCGGACGGGTTTTCCATCAATCTGGCGGATGGTGCCATTCGTGTATTGATGAAAAATCGAGCCTGAGAAAACTCCAGAACGGCTCGTAATCTACCTTACACCGATTACACTTAAGCACATCGATGTCCCGATCCCGAACTATCTGCCCCAACGACTTGATGCGCCGAACTCAACTTGACGACCTGTATCCAAACCAGAAGTCACGTAAAAAGCGTGAACGCGCGCTCTGGCGCGGTATGCGTTCGAAGCCGGTCGCCAAAACAACAAGCCTTGATTTCGCACCGTCACTGTCAGCCAAGCTGAAACCGGCTCCCGCACGACGCGGTGGTCGCGTTATGAAGCTTGGCCTCGTGGTAGCGCTGGTTGGCGGTATTGTCTGGCTTGGCCACAACGGCTATTTCAAGGGGTTTGCCGGTGGAGCGCAGAGCGGGTTTGCCGCGTTGACGGGTTCGGTAAAGTCAGCCGTGACGACCGCGAAGGTCACGCCCGTTGAGCCCCCGCCGCCACCCGTCACCGCAGGACAGCTGGCGGAAATTCTTACGGAGCCGGTGTCGAGAAACGTTTACCCCGCGCGCCTCGCCGTAACACGTGGCAAAGAACAGATCGACACGGTCGTGGAGTACTCGTTTGATCCTGCGCTGCAGGCAACCGCCGAACGGGTGTTTGAACGATACAAGCCCGACTACGGCACGTTCGTTGCGCTGGATCCGGAGTCCGGTCGCATTCTCGCGATGACAAGCTTTACCAAAGGCGATCAGAATCTTGGCAACCTGGCGGTTCGCGCGAGCTTTCCTGCAGCATCGGTTTTTAAAATTGTGACGGCGGCGGCCGGCCTTGATCAGGACATTCTTTCGCCCGGCACCGTCATTCCCTTTAACGGCAAAAGCACGACGCTGTATCGCAAGAACGTGCTCAAACACAAAAACAACAAATGGACTCGCAAGCCGACGCTTGTTGAAGCCTTCGCCAAATCAATCAATCCGGTGTTTGGCCGTATCGGCGTATTCCAGGTTGGCGCGCCCGCGCTGAGCGACTACGCGCGAGAGTTTGGCTTTAATCGGACGCTCGAAGCGGATATCACGGTGCCAACCAGTGCGATGATGCTGGATCCCGAGGACGAGTGGGCGCTTGCCGAGGCGGCGTCGGGATTTACACAGAACAACAAACTCAGCCCGATTCATGGTGCGATGATGGCAGCCGCCATCGTCAATGACGGCATTATGATGCAGCCGCATCTTGTCTCGGCACTGCACGACGACCAGGGTGAACTGGTTTATTCGCCGACGTGGTCAGTGGCCGGTCAGCCGATCTCATCCCAGACGGCGAGCGAAATGCGTGAACTGATGCAGGCTACCGTGAAGCGCGGCTCGGCCCGAAAGCCTTTCCGCGGTTTCTTCAAGGGCAAGAATTCTGATATCGAGGTCGGTGGCAAAACCGGCACGCTCACAGGCGCCGACCCTCAGGGACGCAACGACTGGTTTGTCGGCTACGCCGTTCGTGGTGACAAACGCATCGCTTTCGCGGCGCTTTGCGTCAACATTGAAAAGTGGACGGTGAAGTCCGGTCGGGTTGCACGCATTGCAATCGAAACCTGGTTTGAAGAACCCCTGAAGGTCGTCTCTACAGACTGATCTACCGCCGCACGAATCCTGCGCGGCTCGCCTCTCAAGTATCGATTAATCGATAGTCAAACGATCATCGATCCGGATCAGCCGGCCGGTGTGCTCCGCAGATGGTCTGCCAGTGTTAAACTCCCCCGATCAGACGATCGACGAGAAAACCATCGTGCAACAGTATCTGGACACCGTTCGCGAAGTGCTTGAAAAAGGAACCCGCAAGGTTAACCGCACGGGTATCGACACGCTTTCGACATTCAACATCAACTATGAAATAGACATGGCGGAAGGCTTTCCCCTTCTCACGACCAAGGAAATTTCATGGAAGAATATTGTTGTCGAAAATCTCTGGTTTCTCTCCGGCGATACCCATATCGGTTTGCTGAAGAAGCATGGCTGCAAGTTCTGGGATCCATGGGCTGACGACGATGGCAAGGTGCCCAGCGCCTACGGCAACTTCTGGCGTCACTTCCCGGTGCACGTTGACGGTCGACCGGAATTCATCGATCAGGTTGGCTGGGTTGTCGAACAGCTGAAAACCAACCCCATGAGTCGCCGAATGCTCATCTCGGCATGGGCGCCAGGCAACGCCCACACGAGCGCGCTGCCGCCGTGTCACGCGTTGTGGATGGTTAACGTGCAGCTTGATGATGACGGTGAGCCAATGCTCTGTCTGCACCTGACGCAGCGCAGCGCGGACGTCGCGCTTGGCGTCCCCTATAACATTGCGGGCTATGCGTTCCTGTTACACATGCTGAGTCATTTTTCGGGTATAAGACCGGGAATCTTCGCGCACACGCTCGTCGACGCGCACGTGTACACGGCGAAACCTGACGGTAGTCAGGCCGAATACGATCACGTGCCCGGTCTGCAGGATCAACTTCAGCGAACACCCAAAGCGTTACCGACGCTTGAGATCGATCCGTCGATCAAAAGTCTCGACGATATCCATGCGTTGCTGGAGGCGGATACCGATGTGCTGCTGGAAAAGTTCAAGCTTACGGGTTACGAGCCGTATTCGTTCATTCCATTCAAAGTCGCCGTCTGATCCATTGAGCTTTACGATTCCGTCGCATATTCCGGCCGACGACCACAACGATTTTCGCGGCGCATTTGTCGCTATGAACGAAGATCGCGTCATCGGCGTGAACGGTGACCTGCCCTGGCACTATTCAGAAGACCTTAAGCGTTTCAAACGCATGACGCTTGGCAGCGCGATCGTCATGGGTCGCCTCACGTGGGAATCCATTGGCGGCAAACCGCTGCCCGGTCGGCGCAACATGGTGATCACGAGAAGCACGATTGAAGGTGTGGAGTGCTTTACGTCGGTAGCGGCGGCAGCCAGCGCAACAACGCAGCCGGTGTGGTTTATAGGTGGTGGACAGCTCTACCAGTCGGCGCTGGAGCTGTGCCACGTACTGGATGTGACGTGGGTGCCCGATCGCGTGACTGATCCGACGGCGGTACGCTTTCCCGCGATTGATCCGGATCGCTGGATCCCGGGTCCACGCACGCCAATGGCTGAGGATGAACGCCTCCACAACCAGCGTTTTTACAGCAACGCGTCGATTCAATCAGTCGACTGACATCTCCAAGCTCGGGAGCGAACAAGTATGAAGATCAACGTGAACGGTGTGGGTATCAACATCGAAGAGAGCGGTAACCCGGATGGATATCCGGTGGTAATGGGTCATTCTCTCGGCTGTTCGCTTCGCATGTGGGATCCGCAGATGGCGGTCCTTGAGTCTGCCTATCGAATCGTCCGTGTCGATATGCGCGGCCATGGCGACAGTGATGCACCTGCAGGACCGTATACGCTCGACCAGATTGCGGATGACGTCATTGGCGTCATGGACCATCTGGGCATCGAGAAGGCGCACTGGGTTGGCCTGTCGATCGGCGGAATGTACGGGCAGAGTCTGTTGTTGCGGTATCCCGATCGATTTACGTCCGCGGTGCTCTGCGATACGGCCAGCGTTATGCCAGCGCCGGCGATTGAAGCCTGGGATGACCGAATCAAGATCATCAGGGAAGGGGGTCTTGAAGCGATTCTCGATATGACGATGGAGCGCTGGTTCACCGCGCCATTCATCGCCGGCAACTCGCCTGAATTTCAGGCCGTCAGAGCCCAGATGCAGCGTGCAGACCTCGATGGGTACATTGGCTGTGTAGAAGCAATCAAGGGGCTTAACTTTATCGAACGACTGCCGGAGATCTCTCACCCGGTTTTGCTCATCGTTGGTCGTGAAGACGGCGCCACACCCGTGGCCGCATCCGAGGCGATCCATGAGCGTATTCAGGACTCGGATCTCGTGATCCTCGAGGACGCGTCGCATATTTCAAATGTGGAAAAGGCCGGCGAATTCAATGCGGCATTGACCGGATTTCTTAGCGCCAATACCTGACACGACAGGCATCGAGACCCGCGTCAGTTTCGACTGGCGCGGGTTTTTTTTTCGCCCCAATGTTGTGCCTCAAAACAAGTGCGACTGCGCGTCCCAAACAGCCGATAGCCGGCCCCAGCCGAACTGTGCGCTAACTAGTATGAAAACAGTACTGGGTGGGTTACCGGAAGGTGTCCCCTGCAAGGGGCGTCCCGAGGACGATAGTACGAGATGTAAACCGAGCGCCGTTCACGGGAAGGTGGATGACGCGGGAACAAACGAGATCAATACCGGGTGTACGTGGTAACCGTGAAGCACATCGCTAAACTTTTGCTGGCAGTCGCGATCATTGTGGGTGACGTTACTGTCGCACTAGCGACTGACCGAATGACGGATCTTGAACGTCGCGCCGAGCGGGCGAGTCTTGAGGCCGGCGCCGCGCTGGAATTTGCGACGCGATTTCGACAAATGGCGGAACAGGCCATGGACGAAATCTACTTTCTGCCGATCGAACAACGCGACGAAGGCCTTGCGCACGCCGCTCGTCTGCGTGATGCCGCAGCCCGCGCTCAGGCGACGTGGCATCGACTGAACGAGTTCTCCAGCGAAATTCAAAATGAGCTTCACCAAGCCGTAGCTGCGCGAACCGACACGGATACCCGAGAAGGATATGACTATCGTATTGTCGATGCGATCACGTCGGACATCGTTGACGCCGCAATTATCGTCGAAGTTCCGTCACCGCAGCTGTCGCCTGAGGTCGTCATCTCCGAGGAACCCGACGACCAGTCCACAGACGAAAATTATCCGGCAAGTTTTGAAAGCGCACCGGTTCCCGAAGCGTTTCCTTCGGATGACTCGACGGTTACAACCACGGGGAGCATTGGTTCTGCACCCGTACAGGGCGAACCGTTGATCGAGGAACAGGTGGCTCACGCACGAGAACTCGCGAGCCGAGCGCTGAACTTTGCGGTTGAGATACAGGTTGAGGCTGAACAGGCCGCAGCAAACTTCCAGCGTTTTAAGGATTTTCGCGGGAAGGTAGATCCTGAGCAGTTTGCAGAAATCAGAAAAAAGGCCGAACTTCTTACTGAAGAAGCTCGGCTCGCTGAACTTGAATATCAGCTGCTCGATTCAAGGGCTGCGGACCTTGAAGCGGAGCTTGCGGCCTCGCGCCCGTAAACACGAGCCGGTCGACCAAGTCCGTCCCGGTGGGAATCGCGACTAGATTTTCGAACGAATTTCCTCGACGAAGAAGTCCATGCTGTCGAGTGACGCCTGCAGGGTGTCTCTCTGAAAACTGAACAGCAGCTTCGAGACCCCGGCTTCCTTCATTGCGCCAATGTCGTCGACAATATCGGCGGCGGACCCCGTGAACATATGACGTTCACCGCTTTCAAGTTTTACCGCAGGATTGTTTTCGTTGTACCAGTTAGCCCAATAGTTGGTTTCCAGCGTGGCCGGATCCCGCTCGGCTTTCTCACACATGACTGCCAGTCGTTGCAGCGAGTCTGAATACAGTGCTGGCGTATTCAGCGGAAATCGCGGGTTAGCCCCGATGGGATACCAGGCGTCAGCGTACTTCACCGCGCGGCGCATTGCGGGATTGCTCTCACCGCCAACCCAGATTGGTGGATGCGGGTTCTGGAGCGGCTGTGGCGCGAATTCAATGTTGCTGTAGCTCGCGAAGTCACCGTCGAACTCCGGACTGTCGTTGGTCCAGCAGTCTTTGAAAACCTCGAGAAACTCGTTGGTGACCTTGCCACGTGCCTTGAACTCCGGGGCGTTGACCGCAACAAACTCCTCTTCCATCCAGCCGGCTCCGACGCCAACGGTAACGCGCCCGCCGGAGAAATGATCGATGGTCGCCAGGGCCTTGGCCGTATGGACAGCGCCGCGATGGGGCACCACCATCACGGAAGTCAGCAATCGAGCGGTTGATGTGACGCCCGCCAGAAAAGCCATCGTGGTGAGCTGCTCAAAGCAGTTGCCGGCGGAGCCGCCAGGGAACTGACCGGTCTGTGTGTACGGATAGCGAGACTCGATATCACGCGGAATGACAATGTGATCGGGGATCGCGAGATGGGTAAATCCCTTTTCTTCGCCGCGTATCGCCAGGGTCTTCAGCGACTCGGTGTCCGCTATTGCGCCGCGTACGGGTACGTTAAATCCAAATTCCATCGGGTTCTCTCTTGGGGGTTCTTTGTCGGGTCGCTGATTATTCAGGAAGGTTCACGTTGTTCTGAAAGTGTTGAAACATGCAGCGACACGCAATCTGCAAGTGCCGTCAGATCGTATCCGCCCTCAAGCAACGAGACGATCCGCCCACCAGAGTGTCGGTCAGCGACCTCCATCATGCGTTCAGTCATCCATCCGTAGATGTCGGTAGAGAGGTTCACCGATGCAAGCGGGTCGTTACGGTGGGCGTCGAAACCGGCTGACAGCAGAATCATCTGCGGCTTGAACGCATCCAGAGCAGGGATCACCTTTTCGCTGAACGCCGCCATATAGTCGGCGTCGGTTGCGCCCGCGTTCATCGGACAGTTAAGTGTGGCGCCTTGTCCGGCGCCGGTGCCTGTTTCTGACCAGGCGCCAGTGCCGGGATAATACGGATACTGGTGCGTGCTGATAAACAATACGGAGGGGTCGTCTTCGAAGCTGTGCTGTGTCCCGTTGCCGTGATGCACGTCCCAATCGACGATCGCAACCTTGTCGAGTCCGTGATGACGTTGCAGATAGCGTGCTGCGATGGCGATGTTGTTGAAAACACAAAAACCAAGCGCCTGGGCAGCTTCAGCATGATGGCCGGGTGGACGAATCAGTGCGAAGCCGTTGTTCACGGCGTTGTTGGCCACGGCATCACACAGCTCAAGTGCGGCTCCGGTTGCCAGCAGCGCGACATCATAACTTTGTTCACTTACCGTGACGTCGGCAGAATCCAGAAACGGTGCCCCACTTTTGATTTCTGTTTCGGCGTGATTGATGTAGGCGCCCTGATGAATTGATTCGATCCAGTTACGTTCAGGCACGCGGGGTGAGTGCTGAACCAGCGAGTCGTACCAGCTCTCGCCTCGAAGCTTTCCAATAGCCGAACGCAATCGATCCGCGCGTTCAGGATGTCCCTGACCGGTGTCGTGGCTCAGGTAGCGATCGTCATAGATAAAGCCGGTGGTCATTCAGTCATTCTCAAATAGGGTATTGCGCATGTTTGAACTGTACGCACCGCCACGGTTTGTGACTACGTGGTTTGCGTCTTCTGGTACGACTTCACCGAATGACGGACAGAAATTTGACCATTCGGGTTATCGCCAACGCGAGATTGCTTTGTTCGGTATGGCCGGACTTCTTTCGTGGTTTAAAGCTGTGATCTCCGTCGGGTATCCAGAATACGTCGATCGCTCGGGACAGTCTGTATTGCTCTACTTCTTCCGGGCTGCCGAATTTGTCGCGCTCGCCCTGCAGTATCAGTGTTGGAGTTGTGATGTCCTCAAGGTGTTCAGTTCGCAGCCGCTCCGGTTTGCCCGGCGGATGAAACGGGTAGCCGAGACACACCAGACCGGCGACCTCATACTCATCGGCAACAAGGGAACTCATTCGTCCACCCATTGAACGTCCGGCCAGAATCAGGCGCGACGTTTCCACGCCGCACGCTCTGATCTCCTCGCGCAGGTGAGCGGTGAGCACCGGCTGCCGATCTGGTGGCCTGCGCGTGCCTTCGGCTCGAATGCGCTGCATGTACGGAAACTCGAATCGAACAACGCGATATCCGTTGTCCGCCAGACCGAGAGCGATGGTGTCCATTGCGGGAGTGTCCATACCGGCCCCCGCTCCGTGGCTGAGCAAAACGGTCAGGTCGGCATCGACTGGTCCGTCGACAAGGCGTTTGGAGTTCGAGGTCATTATTAGGAAATTGTCTTGGTCTACGCTTAAGCTAAATCCGCCGCGGCTGTCGTTGTCATCATGGATCGAACGCACGTCTTCTACGCGTTTTTTGTCATGACCTTCGTGATTGTTTCATTCTCGAAGATGCACCGCTATGGCGAGCAGGCAACAGACGACTTTGCCAGAAACAACGAGTTCAATCACGGCTGTATCGTCGACTATATCCTCGAGGGTGATCCGGTTCAGGTTGAGCTGACCAGTGCGATGGGAAGTGCCGCGATCAAGGCCGCAAAAGGAATCAGGGATGTCGAAAAAGATACGTTCGACATCCGTGCCGACTGCGTCAATGCGTCAGTAGATGATGTGAAAGCCGAAATACGTGTGCACTACGTGGTTCTCGACAGCAGCGGCTGGTCCAGGACCAAGCTGGTTGACGCAACCCGCCAGGCCGGTCGTATCTATAACCAGTGCGGGATTCACTTTTCCGATATCGAGGTGTCTGTTGTTGATGTAGACCGACACTACACGCGGGTTCAGATGGACGAATATTTTCAGCTCGTATCGGCTACGCGAACAACGGCGGAGCCCCACATCTATTTCATGAATCAGCAGGATGTTTACGACTCAGAGCTCTGGGGGCTGGCCTACAACGATGGCTTTACGCGTGGTCTCACGGGCAACCGTGCGGAATTCATGCGCAAGACCGGTATGCAGTCATTGCCGGACAAAAAGGTGATGGACAACATCGCGCTGATTGTCGGCAACCATCGCGAGCGCGAAGACCGATATTACGCTCATCGAACTCTCGGGCTCGGTGTCACCGTTGCCCACGAGCTTTTTCATATCTATGGCAACTGCACATGTCATGAGACCAATCGGAAAAATTTCATGTTCGCCGGTGGAGGACGCTCAAGGTCGCAGATTACGCCGGTGCAGTGCGCCAGGGCGCTCGACGGTATTAAACGGATTCGCGGGTACGAAAACCATCGCATCATGACCCTGGAAGAAGGCGGCTGAAAACCCGTTAGCCGATGGTTCGGTCAAGAGCGGTTCGTACGCGATTTTGAAAGTACGCAACGCCAAGCTCATGGCGCGGTGACAGCGGCCCTGAGGTGTAGTTGCCGCTGGCGTAGTTCTGATGGACTCCCAGACAGATCTCGAAGTCCTCGCGGATGACGTTGAGATTCTGCTCGATCAGCGCCTCGCGGTCGGCCTGGCTGTCGTCGCCAACGTCCGAAAAGTAGAACGTGTAGAAAAGCTCAGTGTGGCCTGCCGAGGTTGGGTTGATTCTTGAAGTGCTCATCCCGTTGGGATAAAGCGATAGCGTCCAGTTGGGCCACATCCAGTACCAGCGTCCCCGATAGAACAGCTCATTGTCTGTTGGCGCCGTCATGCAGACGATTCCGTCTTTCGCCTCGGTCTTGAAGTTCTCAAAATCAATGGCCTGATAGAACGCTGGATGAATACCCGGTATGTGATAACCCTCGACAAAATTGTCGGTGTAGATTTTCCAGTTGGCGTCGAAATCGAGCTTGGCGCTAGCGCCGTACCGGTAGTCGTGTATGGGCACATCGGCAAGTTCGTCAACAGTTTCGCCGAGTTGCGCAGCCAGGGGCTGGCGTGGCTCGATCGCGGCGAACAGCAGGCCGCGCCAGATTTCAACTTCGATCCGCTGCAGCGGCCAGTCGTCCAGAGAAAAATCGTCCGCGTCACCAAACCATGGTGCGTCGACGAGTTCCCCCTCATCACTGTAAACCCAGAGATGGTACGGACATCGGATAGTACGCGGACACCTGCCAACGCCAGGTTCAATCAACGGTGCGCCGCGATGGCGGCACGCGTTTCTGAATCCACGAAGCTTGCCGTCGCGCGAACGCAGAACAAGAATCGGAATGCCGGCGACAACATCGGAAATATAGGTGCCTGGACGATCAATCCGCGATGCCGCACCAAGGTACTGCCAGGTACCGGAGAATATTGCGTCGCGTTCGGCTTCGAAAACCGCGTCGCTGACATAAAGTTCAGGTTCGAGATTTCGTGATGTGATGGACATGGGCGAGATACGATGACTGGTCTCACAGGCTATCGCAGTTCAGTCGGCGCCGCATCATAACGACTGTTGGTCACCTGCGTGCGCCCGGAGAAAAGCCCCGGACTTCCGACCCGTGGAAATCCGGGGCTAACCGTTTGCCCGTCAGTTCTGGCGATCGCCTTATCTAGATCGGCGTCGATCTGCTGTCTGATGAACGACTGCCCTGGGCACCTTCCATGGCTGACTTCAGACTTTCAAGCAATCGGTTTATGGAGTTGATCACATCCTTCTGGCCGTCTTTGCCGTACTCCTGAAGTTTCTCTTCAATGTCGCCAAAGTGTTTTTCCGCGTCTTTCAGCGTCTTGCCAGACTGTTGTTCAAGATCCCGCATCATCTGTTCCACGCCAGCGCCAATTTCATTGACGGCACTCTGGGACTGTTTACCGAGATCCTGCAGACTGCTTTCAATATCGGACTGGGTCTTTTTCCAGTCTTCACTTTGAATAAATTCGTTAAACGAGTTTGCCGCCTGCTGCAGGGCTTCCTGCACGGAACTGAATGCCTTGCCGGCCTGGTAGGCTGCTTCGTCGAGCGGTGATGCGAGCGGTTTCAGGGTACCGCCGTCGGCGATGGACTCGCCGGTACCGGCCGGATTTGAAATACGCACTTCGCTGGTCTGTCCGCGTGCGATGGCGGCCGCGGCATTCGACTGAACGATACCGGCTTTGTTTGCTTCAAGACTCAGAACAACCTGCTGTCCGTCATCGCCGGCCCGGATTGACTCGACGACACCGATCTGTGTCCCACCGAACACAACCGGATCACCTGTCTTTAACTGAGCGATATCCATGAACGTAACGTTGACGTCCACGGTTAATTTGTCTTCTTTCATGCTGCACCCCGCGATAGCCGTTGCAAAAATTGCCGCTGCCAGCATTTTCACAACGTTCTGGAAACGTGGCGTGCCTGGCGTTTGAAAAATAGCTTTTGTTCGTATCATTGTGTCTGTGTCATCGTTGCGGTTGCCATGGGCGGTTGTGACGAAGCGTGTTGACTGGAACACAGCGCGGTCACAGCTGCCGGCAATGGTCTATATATGTGTATCGCTGGCGTGGCTTTCAAGGTGTTCGAAACGGCCGATTCAGGCGAAAAACCGCGTTTTTTGGACTGAAGTGCAGATCCCGTCGATCCGGTTTGAACCCGTCAGCGCAGTTTAACAAGGAATTGGCATGCGTTTTCTGAGCTACAACATTCAGTACGGCACCGGCCTCGACGGCGAAGTCGACCTGGAAAGAATTGTGAACGAGTCGATCGGCGCGGATGTGATCGCCTATCAGGAAGTCGAGCGCTGGTTTACACGCAGTGGCAACGTTGACCAGGTTGAAGTGCTCGCCGGACTGCTGCCGGATTACCACTGGGTGTACGGCGCCGGCGTCGACATGAGTGCGGATCAGGTGATGGATGACGGGCGCGTTCAGAACCGCCGTCGAACTTTTGGCAATATGCTGTTATCGCGTTTTCCGATCGTGACATCACGCAACCACCTGTTGCCCAAGTACGGCAGTGTGTCATCACCGATGAGTCTGCAGCGCTGCGCTCTCGAGGGGGCAATTGATTTTCCGTCCGGGCGCTATCGTGTCTACTCAACCCATCTGTCACATCTCACCAGTGAAGAACGAATCTCGCAGCTGGATACGTTGATCGATGTGCACGGCAACGCCGTTCATGAGGGCTTTGCGATCAACACCGACGAGGACACGCTGAAACTGATGGGGCTTGAGAATGAAGTTGGCGATCAGAGCGTCTCGCGCGAAGCGATTATACTTGGCGATTTCAATATGGAGCCGGGATCACCGGAATACGATGCGATCGCCGGGCCGCTGTCAGAATACGGGGGCAGGCAGGTGAGCCCGGACGGCTTTGTTGACGCGTGGACCTGGCTGGGCAACGAGCTCTCTGGCGGCGCAACCTGTGAGGTGACTGACTACCGTGCTCGACTGGATTACTGCTTCGTCAGCACCGCACTTGCAGATCGTATACGGTCGATGCAGGTCATCGAAGATGCGGTTGGATCTGACCACAAACCGATTTTGGTCGACATCGATCTGTAGGCCGCTGATGCCTCAGGCCATTCGCAGCAGAGCATCGGCGGCAATCGCGCGATCCGGTGTCACGATTACCGGATTGAGATCCAGCTCGACGAGTTGATCCAGGTTTGCGCCCGTGAACTGCTGCACGGCCAGCGCCGTCTGGACTACGGCGTCCATGCTGGCGGCGGGTTTGCCGCGAAACCCGGCGAACAGTGGCGCGACGCGCAAAGCGTTAATGGCCTGTCTGACCTGATCTTCGGTGACCGGCATTCGAAGAGTCCGGGTGTCGTCCAGCAGTTCAACCATTACTCCCCCGGCACCGAGAGTCATCAGGTGACCGTAGACCGGGTCCCGATGTACACCGATGATCAGTTCGACGATCGCGTTGCCGACCATCTCCTCGATGAGTATCGCCGCGCCGTGACTGCCCAGTTCGTCAATGGCGGCTTGTACCTGCTGTGCGTCGGTGAGGTTCAGGCGAACGGCGTCATGTTCGGACTTGTGAGAATGCGCCAGTGATTTGGCGACCAGCGGAAATGTCAGCTGGTCGAGGCGCTGACGAAAATCTGCTGCGCTGACCTGAAAATTCTGTGGTGTGTCGATCCCGGCATCACGAAGTGTCGCCTTGGCCTCAAACTCGTTGAGCACGGTGCCGGGCGATGTTGATACCGGCGACTCGGTTGGACGCGCCCAGAACTGCGGCGCCGGTCTGCGCCAGTATGAGCCGACGGCTGCGCTCACGCTGACGGCTTCGAGTGCATCATCCAGACCGTACAAAGGGACGATGCCGGCTTCGACAAATGCCTCGGCGCGACTTTCGGGCAGATTTTCCGGTAGCGATGTGACAACCGCGACGCGTTCGCGAGTTTCTCTGGCGACCTGTGCAATTGCGTTAACCGCTGGATCCCAGTCGCGGTCGGTGCCGCGATCCGTACGGGGGAAGTCCAGAACGAGCAGAGAAATATCGAATCCGTTGCTGACCATCGCACCAAAGGTTGCGGCCATGGCCGCTTCATCACCCCAGATAAAAGTGTGATAGTCGAGCGGGTTGGCGGCAACCACAAGTTCGCTCAACGTGTTCTTGACGCGGGATTTTTCCGCCGGTAGCAGTGGCCTGAAAGTCACGTCGCTGTTTTCGGCTACGTCAGCGATCAGGGACGCTTCACCACCGGAACAGCTCATGGAGGAAATGCTGGTTCCGGGCAAGGCGCCATGTACGTGGAGCAGTTTCAGCGACTCAAGAAACACGGTCAGTGATTCAACAATCGGAATACCGACATGTTCAAAGAACGCAGCTGACGCGGCGGCACTGCCGGCAATCGATGCGGTATGGGACAGCGACGCTTCCTGTGCCTGCTCGGACCGACCCACCTTCAAAGCGATCAGTGGTTTACCCGCTGCTCGCGCTTTAAGAGAAACCTGCTCGAATGCCGCAATGTCGCTGATGCCTTCAATGTGCATTCCGATCGCGGTCACGCGTGGGTCAGCTATCAGTCCGTCGACCATCTCGGCGATATCGACCACGGCCTGGTTGCCGGCACAGAGAACGTAAGCCAGTGGCAGCCCACGTGCCGCCATCGTGCAGTTAATCGCGATGTTTGAGGACTGCATGACGATCGCTACACCGCTACCCGTGTCGCCAAGCGTCTGACCGCCGTGCTGATCTGGCCAGAGCAGAGCCCCGTCGAGATAGTTGATCAGGCCGTAACAGTTCGGTCCCAGTACAGGCATGTCGCCTGCAGCGGCGATCAGCGACTGCTGCAACGCGTCGCCATCACGGGTCAGGTCTTCGGCTTCACTGAACCCGGACGCAAAACATACGGCCCCACCGGCATTCATCGCGGCGAGGCGCTCGACCATTTCTATCGTCTTGTTGCGATTGACGCCAATAAACACGGCGTCGGGGACGCCGGGAAGCTCATCAAGACTCGAATAACAGCGATAGCCGTGAACCTCTTTGTGGCGGGGGTGCACGGGCCAGACGTCGCCTTTGAATCCTGCACGCCTGCACTGTTCGGCGACATTGCCGGCCCAGCTACCGCCCAGGATAGCGACGCTCTTCGGTCTCAGCAGTCGATCGAGTTTGGTGCTCATGTCAGATTTTTCTTAAGTTTCCTGCCGCGCTGATCGAACGTACGCTGGCGACTGTCGATATCGCGATTGCATCAACGCTACGAACCGAGCGGGCGAAGTAACTCACGACTGATGATATGTCGTTGAATTTCCGACGTGCCGTCCCAGATTCGTTCCACCCGCGCGTCGCGCCAGAACCGTTCCAGGGGAAGGTCGTTCATCAAACCCATACCGCCATGAATCTGGATCGCCTCATCACAGACCCGCGCCAGCATTTCAGTGGCATACACCTTTGCCGACGCGATCTCGCGATTGGCGTCCAGACCCTTGTCGAGGCGCCACGCTGCTGCCAGCGTGAGCCAGTCGGCTGCATCTATTTCGGTGATCATGTCGGCAATTTTGAAACCGATACCCTGAAACCGGCCGATTGTCTGGCCGAACTGTTTGCGTTCGGCGGCGTATCCGAGCGCCATGTCAAAGACCCGGCGCGCACGTCCAACGGACATCGTTGCAACGGTAATCCGCGTTGCGTAGAGCCACTCGTTCATGACATCGAATCCGCCGTCGACCTCACCGAGAACCTGTGTCGACGGAAGTCTGCAGTTGTCAAAAGTCAGGATGTTGTTTGGATAACCGCGATGACTTACCGATTCATAGCCTGGCAGGATCTGGAATCCCGGCGTGCCTCGATCAACCAGAAAGGTGGTGATCCGCTTTTTGGGTCCTCGAGGCGTTTCGTCTTCGCCGGTCGCGACAAAGACGATAATGAAATCCGCGTGTTCCGCCCCGGAGATAAAATGCTTGGAGCCATTGATGATCCAGTCATCGCCGTCGCGAACCGCCGCGCACTTCATGCTGCGGATGTCTGAACCCGCATCGGGTTCGGTCATGGCGAGCGCATCCATTCTCTCGCCCTTTATTGCCGGAATGAGATAACGCTCCCTCTGCTCGGCCGTACACGCCATCAGAATATTCTGGGGTCGCCCGAAAAAATGATTCAGTGCCATCGAGGCGCGCCCGAGCTCACGTTCGAGCAGCGCAAACTCGAGGTGGTTCAATCCACCACCACCGAGTTCCTCGGGAAAGTTGGCCGCATAAAACCCGAGATCAATGACTTTTTGTTTGATCTCGTTGCCGATCTCGATTGGCACCGTTCCCAGTCGCTCGACTTCATCTTCAAGCGGGTAGAGCTCGTTTTCACAAAAGCTCCTCACCGTGTCGACGAGCATTTCCTGTTCTTGCGTTAAGGCAAAGTCCATAGGTTCACTATTCTGAGGTTCACTTTTTGAGGTTCACTTGTTCGTCAGAGCTGTTGATAAAACTGCGGCGAGAGAAGACTAGTCCCGTTTCGAGGCCAGGGTACTCTCGTAATCTGCGAGAGTTTGACCCGCTCCCCAGCGGTGATCCTTGAGCGCGTGCATGATCGCAACCAGGTTATCGTCGCGAATTCGTTCGAGTTCGCGAAAACCCCGTCCGTCCGCCTGGTCTTCAACCTGCTCTGCAATTTTGTCGATAAGTTCTTCGTTCATTTCCGGTGTGTCCATCAGCTTGGTCCACGGCCATTTCAGTGCCGGACCAAACTGCGCCAGAAAATGTCGCATGCCGGCTTCGCCGCCGGCGATGTCAAACGTCTGAAACGTTCCCATCTGGGCCCATCGGAGCCCACAGCCGTATCGAATCGCGTCGTCGACGTCTTGCGCAGTCGCGACCCCGTCCTTGACCAGCCAGAGCGCCTCGCGCCACAGCGCCTCCATCAATCTGTCGGCGATAAAGGCCTCGATTTCCTTTTTGACCGTCAGCGGGTGCATCCCGATTTCACGAAACATCGTCGCGGCTTTGTCGAGATTGCGCGGGTCCGTTTTTTCTCCACCGACGAGTTCAACGAGAGGAAGCAGGTAGACCGGGTTAAAAGGGTGCGCAACGATCAGACGTTCCGGGTGTTTCATCTCACTTTGCATCTGCGATGGCAGCAGACCCGACGTCGATGAACCGATGAGTACGTCGCTTGGCACCAGGGCGTCGAGTTCCGCGAACAGCTTTATCTTCAGCTCGATGCGCTCGGGCGCGGCCTCCTGGATGTACCCGACACCATCGACCGCCTGTTCCAGCGTGTCGACAACGGTAATTGAGCCGGGTGCTGGTGCCAGATCGCCGACGAGTTCGCCCATCGCATGTCGTGCGTTGGTCATGACTTCGTCAATCTTTCTCTCGGCCTCCGGATCCGGATCATAGACCCTGGCGTCTACGCCATTGAGCGAAAACCGTGCGGCCCACGCCCCGCCAATAACGCCGCCGCCGATAATTCCGACGGTAGAGGGCAAGCTCATGCCGGTGCCCTCTTGGTCAGTTTGAGATTCTGGCGTACCTCTTCGGGACCGACGATACGCGCTCCCATGGCTTCGATGATGGTGACCGCGCGCTCGACCAGCTGGGCGTTAGTCGCCTTGACGCCTTTGGAAAGATAAAGATTGTCTTCAAGTCCGACCCGCACGTTGCCGCCGGCAAGCGCCGCCATCGCCGCGTACGGCATCTGGTTGCGGCCGATTGAGAAGGCCGAAAACGTCCAGCCCGCCGGCATGTTGTGGATCATGGACATCAGCGTGAGTGGGTCATCGGGCGCGCCCCACGGGATTCCCATGCAAAGCTGAACCATCACGGGATCGTCGATTAACCCTTCGCTGACCAGCTGCTTGGTGAAAGCCAGGTGGCCGGTTTCGAAAACTTCCACCTCCGGGCGAACGCCCAGTGCCTGCATCTGTCTCGCCATTTCCCGAAGAGTCGATGGCGTGTTTGTCATGATGTAGTCGCCTTCACCGAAGTTCATCGTTCCACAATCGAGCGTGCAGATTTCGGGCAGACATTGGGCGACATGTTCCATGCGCTCGGTTGCGCCGGCAAGATCGGTTCCCTGCGGATCGGGTGGTAACGGCTGTTCCACCGAACCAAGCGTGAGATCGCCGCCCATACCGGCGGTGAGATTGACCACGACATCCTGATCCGAATCGCGAATGCGGTCGACAACTTCACGAAACATTTTTGGATCACGTGAAGGACTACCGTCGGGGTTTCGCACGTGACAGTGCACAACCGCGGCGCCGGCGCGCGCGGCATCAAGCGCCGAGTTTGCAATCTGTTCCGGCGTGCGCGGGACGTGCTCGGATTTGTCTGCGGTATCGCCAGAGCCCGTCACGGCACAGGTGATAAAGACGTCGCGATTCATGTTGAGTGACATTGGCGGTTCCTTATGGATAGCAGGGCAAGGATGGTGCCCTCACTATAAGTCGCCAGACATCGTGGGCAAATACCCGCGACTATTCCGCAGGCGTCATCGGCCCCGGCTGCCCGGGCCGTGCTTCAGGCCGCGGTGGTGGAATCCGGGCGCCGAAATCGGGACCGTACCCAACCCAGTTTGTCGTGAATCGATTCGTGGATGGAGAGCAGTGCCGGAATCAGCACCAGAACGAGCAGTGTCGCGAAGGCGAGACCAAACGCGATGGTGGTCGCCATGGGAATCAGGAACTGCGCCTGGAGAGACTTTTCGAAAAGCAGCGGCAGCAGGCCGGCAATGGTTGTCAGCGACGTCAGCAGGACTGCGCGCAGGCGTTTGCACGCTGCCTCAACGATCGCTTCATTGAAATTCGCGGTCTTCTCTTTCAGTTCCTTGTAAAAAACCACGAGAACAATGGAGTCATTAACCACGATTCCGGACAACCCGAAAAACCCGAACAGCGAGAGCAGCGTGACATCGATTCCCATCCACCAGTGCCCCCAGATCGCGCCAACGATGCCGAACGGAATCACGGCCATCACGACCAGGGGCCAGCCGTAGGAACCGAACACCCATGTCAGCACGATATAGATGATGGACAGAGCGAGCAGTGCTCCCAGTTTCATGTCGGCAAGTGTTTTTTCCTGATCGGCCGCACGTCCCTCCTGTGAGTAACGGATGCCGTAGCGTTCGATCAGTTCGGGCATTTTGTTGGCGACGACTTTCGCGCGAATATCATTTTCGTTGGCGAGTTTTGGATTCACGCTGCCGCCCACGGTAACGGCAAGCTTGCCATCCGCGTGCCTGACGGCCTCAAAGCCCTGACGCTGGCTTATGCTGACAACGTTGGAAAGCGGAATGCTGGCACCGCCGGCGACCGCGATGCTCAGGTTTTCCAGTGCGCCGATGTCACCACGTTCGTCATCGGGCAGGACGACACGAACTTCAATATCGTCATTTCCCTCCGGAAATTCCTGGACCTTGAAGCCGTCGAATCCGGCCCGTAGCTGCTGACTGACCGTCTCCACCGTGAGCCCCAGATTCTGAGCGAGCGGTGTCAGCTCAAGAATCAGCTGCTGGCGTCCAAACGGCAGATCGTCGCTGACCGCGGCGACGCCCGTTATCGAATTGAGGTATTGCTGAAGATCCAGTGATGCCGCTTTGACGATGTCGATATCGTCACCGGTCAGTCTGAACTCCAGATCACGTCCCGGTGGACCTACCTGGGGTTCCACAATATTGATGTTCTCAATACCCGGAGGATCCTGAATCCGCTCGCGCCACATTTCGATAATGTCGGCGTTGCGAACGCTTCTGAAGTCGGCGTCTTTCAGTTCAACAAGAATTGAGCCGAACTGGTCTCCGATAGTGTTCCCGCCTCGGTCAGCCGGATCGATCGTTGTGCCGTGATTAACCGTAGTGATGACAACAAATTTCTCATCGAGCTCAACCTCCAGTTCGTAGAGATCGTTTTCCATCTGCGTCATGAATTTTTTTACCGTCGCCTTGGGCGTGCCGGAAACGAATGACGCGTTAGCAAAAATAATGGTTCCTTCGGGCGTTGGAAAAAACCGAAATCCAACGTGACGGCCAGCGATCAGGCCGATCGTGATGATCAGGATTGCGACGGCAGATGCGAAGGTGGCCCAGCGGAAGCGAACGGCGACTCGTACGACTCGCCTGAAGAATTTTTCCGTAAACGCGTCAAAAGCATTGTTGAACCAGGTTCTGAACTTGCCGGGTCGCCACTCTTTGGCGCTCTCAAATGTATGGCGCAGGTGTCCGGGCAGTATGTAGAACGACTCGATGACCGACGCGATAATGACGCAGATGATTACGACGGGGATGCTCTTGAGTATCGAGCCAATAATGCCGCTGACGAGCATCAGCGGCATGAATGCTGCAATGGTCGTAATCGAGGATGACATCACCGGCGCAAACATTTTGCGCGCACCACCTTCAGCGGCAGCGACGGGGCTTTTGCCTTCCTGGAACTGCGCCAGCGCGTTTTCACCCACAACAATCGCGTCATCAACGATGATGCCCAGCGCCATGATCAGCGCGAACAGACTCAGCATGTTGATCGAGCCGCCAACGAGATAAAGCACAAACAACGTAGCCAGAAACGAAATGGGAATGCCGACGGTCACCCAGAACGCGACCCGGGCCGACAGGAACAGAAACAGGATCAGAATGACCAGAGCGAGTCCCGAGAGACCATTTTTAAGCAGTACGTTTATACGACCGCGCAGCAGCTTCCAGTCTTCCGTGTAGATCAACATTTCTACACCCTGGGGTAAATCAGGTTTGGTCTGTTCGTACCATTGCGAGATGGTTTCTGCCGCCGCCAGGGTGTCGTCGTCACTCGCGCGCTGCACAATCAGCGAGACGGCGGGGTTGCCGCGATAGCTGAGAGTGACCTGTTTATCGCGGCCTCTTCGCTCGATGTTGGCGATGTCCCCAAGGCGAACAATCTGGCCGTCACCGGCCGCAATGGTCATCTCCTGAAAATCCGCAACGCTGCGCCCCTGCGCGACAAAACGCAGCTGCCTTGCAAGTTCATCCTTGCCGGCATTACCAACCGGGATGTCGCGAGAGGTCGCCGCAACGCGAGAGGCTACCTGAGCAAGCGTCAGACCAACTTCACGCAGCTTCGCCGACGATACCTGGATGGCGATTTCTCCGGCCGCCAGACCCGTTGGATCGGCTTTGGCGATACCGCGATCTATCAGCTCGCGTTCGTACTTCCACGCAAGTGAACGAAGCTCACTTTCCGGTACGTCTCCGAACAGCAATATGCGAGCGATGTTCTCGTAGCGAACGATTCGCGACACTTCGCTTTGTTCCGCCGTTGAAGGCAGCCCGCTGATGCGGTCAACCTGCTGACGTACCTCATCGAGGGCGCTACTGAGATCGATTCCCTCTTCAAACTCGAGCGTTACTGCGGAAACGCCATCTGCCGATGTCGACGTCATCTGTTTGACGTCATCGGTGGACCGCAGTGCCTGCTCTATTGAGTTGGTAATCGATTTTTCGACATCTTCTGCTGTGGCTCCGGACCAGACGGTCTGGACGTTCACAAAATCAAGATTGAACTCAGGGAAAAATTGACGGTTAAGCTGGTTGAGACCCCAGACACCCGCCAGGATCATGATCACCATCAGCATGTTTGCCGCCACCGGGTGGCGAACAAAGATCCCGAGCAGGTCGGTCGCTTTTGACTGTTCGTGCGATGCCATCGTGGGTTCTGCTACTCGGTCGACGTCGTCACTTGCACGACGAGTCCGTCGCGCGCAGAAGGAACCTGGGATACGACTATCTGATCGCCGTCTTTGATGTCGTCGCTGATCATCAAAACCCTTGAGCCACCGGTCACCTGTTTGATCTCGCCAACTCGCGTGGTTGATATGCGAACCAGTTTGTTGTCGCGGACCACAAAAACGCAGCACCCGTCGACTACAGCAGCGCCCGGTGTACTGAAGGCATTGGCGACGGGCGGCAGATTGAGCACAACGTTGATAGTGCGCCCAAGACCCGGCGCAGTTCCGCCAGTCACCCTTAACAGCGCATCCACGCCACCGGATCCGGCCTTCGCTACTGCCGCGAGTCGATCCAGTCGAAGATCGGTGGTGGTGTCCTGGATGGTGCCCGTCGCGTTGATCGTCACGCCGTTAGCCAGAGCTTCCTGAACCGTGGCTACATGTCGATTGGGAATTTGCGCCCGCACTTCGACAAAGTCTGTGTCATACAGCGTGATCAGCGGTTCGCCCGAACGAACACGATCGCCCGGCGACACGGTGACCGCTGTGAGAACACCGGCGAACGGTGCGGTGATCAACGTTCGATCCAGATCGCGTTCTGACTGGGCCAGCTGAGCCTGGGAACGGGCGCGGCGCGCGTCGAAGGTCGCCATGGTTGTTGCGTGGTCGTCGATGGCGTTCTGACGTGTCGTGATGGCGAGCTCCTGCTGTTTGACGACACGGGCGGCATCGTCAGCCGCGGCTCGGGTCCCGATCTGCCGCTTGGCAAGTTTGCTGTAACGCTCAAGCTGATTTTGACTGAGTCGCAGCAGCTCACGCTCCGCTTCCAGCGACTCGAGGTTGGCCTGATAACGACGCTGCTGCGCGGCAACGTTTGCGTCGATCTCCGCCAGCTCGGCTTTGCGTTGAGCAATGTTCAGCCTGATGTCGGTGGCGTCCAGTTCGACCAGCGCTTCGCCCTTGCCGACCCGCTGGCCCTCCAGCGCGTTGACATCGACGACGTCAGCGTTAACCGCCGCAGTCAGGTTTGTTTCGCGCGGCGTCTCAACGGTGCCGAACATTCCGACCGTGGGCGAGGTCGCCGCTATGACAACGTTTTCAACCGCAACGGGCCATGGTTTTACCGGCTTTGATTCAGATTGGGCAGCGGGGGCACCTGCCGAGGCACTTTCATCGTTTGCCACCTGCGCGCCGGATGCGTCATCCGCGGGTGACTCAATCACATCAGATCGCGATGGCAGTTTGCCGTTTTTCAGCACCAGGAATCCGGCCACGCCGGCGCCCAGAAGCACCACACACAGCAGGAGTTGAAAGATGAATTTCACTTAAGCGTCCAGAAAGGTCAGTTCACGACATCGTTGCGTAACGGATACGAAAATCAGGCAGCTACGGTTCTGTTGCCGGTGATAGTCAACGGTTGCCCTGAGAAGTTGCGAGTGTACGCGATGAGTACCGCTGTTGTGACACCGCTGATGCACGGTTGGTCCGTGTGACTGGGGGTCAGATGGACCCCGGGATACCAGCTCTGAAAGGGTCTTGGGGTCAGCCCGGTGGCTTAAGGGCTGACGCCAAAACAGGCGAGGGGCGCCGAGTCATTGCCCCCGCGGATTTTTTCGAATTTGTTCCAGAACGCCTGGTCGATTTTGCGCAGATTACCCGAGGTTGAACTTCGCCGATAGCGCTTGAGGTGTCCCGGGCCGCCGTTGTAGGTGGCGTAGGTCGCCCGAACGACGTTGTCCAGACCGCCACTGCGTTTGTGTTCCCCCTTGGCAATGACGTAGTCGCGCATGTAGTGAAGAAGAATTTCGGTGCCCGCTCGGGCGTTGTATCCAATGTCGTTTTTCAGGGAAGCAGGTTCGTAGAAACCGCGCCAGATGCTGGGGCGCACCTGCATCAGGCCTACCGCACCGGCCTTCGACCGCAGCGGCACCATCTTGCCGCCGCGTCGCACGTGCTGTCGAAAGCACGATTCCTGCCACGCAGTTGCAAGCACCATCGGACGGGTGATCTCGAAGAATTCTTCATCGAGCGGATTCTTGCGCAAGGATGCGTTGAGTGTCTGGTCGAGAAGCTGCCTCACCATGGGCACGTACTGGCGGGCGTTCTTTGGCGTGACAACAATTTTGTTGAGCTGCTTGGCTAACAGTCTGTCCACTGAAAAATCAGCGTACGCGTTCGAGATCAGCGTGGTGAGAATACCCTGTGGCGGGAGTTCGTCGGATACCGGTATCGGTGGTCCGAAGTCGAAGAGTTCGCGCAGCGCCGGGTCTACATCATCGGATCGGGTGCTGAACGGATCTGTTGCGCTCTCGGTCATAGCGACCATGCGGGCCAGTCTTCGCAACCCGGCAACGGAGACCTCCATGCCCGTGACGGGACCCAGTTTATCCATCGCGGACAGTGCATCGCCTGCGGCGATAAAACCAAACAGCTGAATTGCCGATTTGGTCGGCACGTTGTGACTGACGTTTTGCATCAGGGGTGTCAGCCGCTGCCACGATCGCGTGAACAGCTCCCGCAGTGGATCTCGATCCAGATGCACGGGTTCAGCGAGCATGGAGTCGAGCTCCATTCTCGCCTGCAGCATTACCGACAGCAGCTCACTGCGTGTCGCGCGTGAGCTGGACGCGCCGGCCAGTTCCTTGATGGTGTACGTGACAAACGAGTCCCACGCCTGCCAGCGCTCCTGCCATTGTGCAAGTTCCTCTTCGGTCAGCGTTGGCTCGGCGTCGTTATCGACGACAGGCGTGGTGCCGGTATCTTCCAGAGTCATCACAAGGTCGGTGATGACGGTGTCTGCGCCGTACCTGACGCCGTCCAGGCGCATCGAATCGATCAGTGACTTCATTCGCGATGCTTCGACGGACGACAGAAACTCCGGCAGAAGATCGCCTACATCCTGCACAACCGCCGACAGGTCCAGCTCTACTTTTTCAAGCTCGGGGTGGGCGTGTCGCTTGACCCATCCCCACACCGTCTTGCTCTTCAGCCGTTCTTTCATGTTTTCGTCGAGCAGCTTCGAGTCGGTGACCTTGAAGCGAACGCGACTGCCATCGGGATCGATTCGCGGTACCTGTTCGGTTTGCAGAAAGCCTTTCCAGTCGAGGAAGGTGAGGCAGGTCGACTCGGTAAGAGGCTTGCCAACCCTTGCTTCGCCTCGCGACAGCAGTACTACGGTGCCCTGGGTGATCGTGATGACCGGATCCTTGAGAACCAGGTAGTTGCATCCCGTACCGTCGTTCCAGGGCGTTGCCACGCCTTCTTCACCCTGGAAAGTTTTGTTGATGAGAACGCGATTGAGAAAGCCCGCGTCGAGATTGATCGGCACCCGAACCTCTGCGGCACTCGCCAGGCCCGACAGCGCAACCGCCAGCAGGGCGACCGTGCCCGTCATCAGATTTCTGCAGATTGCTCTCACATTCATGGCGCGATTCTAACTGACGTGCTGGTCAGAGAAGAGCTTTCTCAAGCGTGTCCTGCGATCAGTTCGTCAACAAATTGTTCGCATTTTGAGATTTGCGCAAGAGAAACGTGCTCGTCCGGCTTGTGAGCGACACTGATCAGGCCGGGGCCGCAGATCACGGCGTCGATGCCGGCGGCTTTGAACAGACCGCCCTCGGTACCAAAACTCACTTTGCCGGTCGCTGATGATCCACTCAGTCGCTGGGCGAGTTTGACGACATCCGTATCAGGTTCAGTGAGCAGGCTTGGATAGTTCGACAGTGTTGACCACGCAAAGCTGGCGTCAGGATAGACCTCGCGCATCTCGGGAAGGAGTTCATCGTCGATATACGTTTTGAGTTCGCCGAGCAGCGTGGCGGGGTCGTCGCCGGGTATCAGTCGAAACTCAAAATCGAAGCTGCACTCGTTCGGCACAATGTTAATCGCCGAGCCGCCATTGACAACGCCGGTGTGCACGGTTGTGTAAGGCGGATCAAACTCGTCGTTGAAGGGACCACTGTCACGATGACGTCGCGACATCCTTTTCAGAAAAGCAATTGCTTCGGCAGCCGCTTCGACCGCGTTGGCGCCCTGGTGCGCCAGCCCTGAATGACATTCAAGTCCGTGCACCTGACAGCGTGTCGCGAGCTTGCCCTTGTGCCCGTTGACGACTTCCATACCGGTGGGCTCTCCGACGATGCACTGACTCGGCAAAACGTCTCGTTTTGCGACCTCGGCAATGAGACGCGGTACACCGAGACAGCCGACCTCTTCGTCGAACGAGAACGCGTAGTGAATCGGGCGTTGCAGACGGGTCTGGCTTAACGTTCGGGCGCGTGACAGACAGATCGCAATGAAGCCCTTCATGTCAGACGTGCCGCGCCCGTAAACGCTGTCCTGCTTGCGCGTCAGCGTGAATGGATCAGTGGTCCATGCCTGGCCGTCGACGGGTACGACGTCGGTGTGTCCCGAGAGCACCGTTCCGGCGAACTCGTCCGGCCCAAAAGTTGCCCAAAGATTGGCCTTTCGTTTGTCGTCGTCGTACGTCAGCTGTGTCGGCACACCCAGCCCGTCGAGGAGGTCGGCAATGAAGCTGATGAGCGCCAGATTCGAGTTGCGACTAACGGTATCGAAGCCGACCAGCCGCTCGATGAGTTCGTTAGTATCGGGAAAGTGTTTCAATTGTTAAATGTCCGTCGAACTGGGTTGATAGTGGGCCGGATGAGTTTGATGTGTCATATTAGTGTCACATGTGGAACACACCATTAGTGACGGTGTCTGACGAGAGTCCGGAACGCAAGTTTGGATCTCCGAACGTGGACCTGAAGACCTGAACAAGGAGGTAAGTGCAATGTTGAGCTTTATTGTTGGGCTGTGCACCAATTTTCGCAGGCAGCACGGTTTTGCTCCGAATGTGCTCTATGTCAGCCAGGAACAGTTTCAGCGATTACGTGATGATCTCGAGGGATTGCACGACTACGAGCGCATCCGTGATCGACTCGGCATGGACATCATGATTTCTGAAGAAGTGCTGCATCCGCGCGTTGGCTGGATTACGGGCGCATCACGCCTGGCAGAAGCCAGCTAGCAGAGCTATCAACTTCGCCCATCAACTTCGCAGAGTCTCCGGGCCCGAATCCCGGGCCGGGTTGTTGAGGCCGGTTGAATGAGCGTTCCCGCGCCAGGCCTCTGACCGGTCGACACCTCAGTCGACGACGGTCACTATTTTTTCACAGCTACCGAGACGACGTATCCGCCGTGCCTGCGAACGTTGAACACCGATTCTTCAAGAATCAGATACTGCCCCTTGATGCCGACGAGTCGCTCTGACACCTGAGGCACTTTATCCAGCGTTACCGACTTAACTTTTTCCGGCCACTGCGTTACCGGATAGTTGAACTCGCGTACGTCGGTGTCGACCGGTTCGACGACAGCATCAGTGCCGTGTTCTTTGAGAATTTTCTTGATGTCCGCCGCTGCAGCGTCACGAAGTTCAGCCGCTGCCTCGACCATGTCTCTGGCTTCGGGCTGGCCTTTGAGCATGCGACGAAAGTCCGTTCTGTCAGCGACGTGCTTGCGTACCACGTCTTCAACGAGACCTGACTGTCGGCGATCCCGCGTCTGAAACAGCGGAATGGCCGCGGCCGCACCCTGATCGATCCAGCGCGTCGGGACCTGTGTGCCGCGGGTAATACCCACTTTGAGTCCAGACGTGTTTGCGACGTAAACGGTGTGAGGCTGCATGCAGTTTTCCTCACCCCACTGCGGTTCTCTGCACGTGCCTTCATGGTAGTGGCAGAGTTCGGGTTTCATGATGCAGGTGTCACACTGCGCGAGTTTGCGCATGCACGGAAAGCAGTAGCCCTGGGCAAAGCTCTTGTTTGACTTGCGTCCACAGTGGACGCATTCGATCCGACCCTCGTAGCTGATCGACAGGGTCTTGCCGATGGCCTTGTTCAGATCGATGACGACGTCCGGACTGTCAGCGGTCACGAGCCGCAGGCTGTAGCCCACCGGGTCCGTGTGTTCGACCGTCATTTTTCGCAATGCCCCGGTACCCTGGGTAACGCTTTTCACGACCTTTTTTGCGGTCTTTTTTGCGACTTTTGCTGCTTTGGCTTTCGCCATCATCGTGTCCTGGCTTGATTTTGTCGGGGGAATCGCCTGTCGTCATTTTGACAAAAATCCGCATCCGACGGTGGGATTCAACCAGAATCTACCTGATCTTGTGCGTGGGCTGTGCGAGAATTCGAGACTGAAGTTGAAGGTCGATTTTCTCATGTCCGATATCACCCCTCCTACGACGCCCGGCGACAGCCGTTCGTCACCGCTTCCCCCTGCAGTTGCCGGGCGAACTGCACCTCAGTCGATTACGCCGGCCGTTGAAAAAATCGACCCTGGAGTCGGCCTGCATCCACGCTTTACCCAGGCTCTTTTTGAGCTGTCGCCTATTGGCATGCTGGTGTATGGCGCCGACGGTGAGCTTGAACGCGTCAATCCCGCGTTTTGTTCGATGATCGGCGCTACCGAGCGCGAAATACTGAGTGGGTCAACTGATCTTGGTGACCCGATGGATCTCAACGTTGATGCACGCATCTACACGCGGATGCTTGAGTCAAACGCCAAGGTTACGTCCGAGTTGCGTCGCTACCGGCGCAGCGATGGTCAGACGGTTCACACGCGCGTCAAGGCTGTAGCGAGTCGTACCCAGAGCGACGAGCTCGCGGCTTACCTTCTTCAGATTGTCGACATCACAGAAAGCGAAGCGCTGCGCCGCGAACTCGATCGCGTGATCACAACGGACGCGCTGACGGGTCTCGACGATCGCGCGATGGTCATGCGCCGGCTCGAGCGTGAACTCGACTCAATGCAGAACATCGGCAAGCTGGCGCTGTTGCTCGTCGACGTCGTTCGATTGCGCGACGTTAACGAAGCATGGGGTCACGATGTTGGTGACGGACTGCTGGTAGCGCTGTCGGAACGATTGCGTGAGTGCATCCCGTCCAGCGGCTGGATGGGTCGTGTTGCCGGGGATGAATTTGCAGTCGTCATACCCAACACTGATTCTGCGGCGGCGGCCAGTGTCGCCCAGTCGCTTATCGAATCGGTTGTAGAGCCCGTGGCGGTTGGACCCCGACGTCTACCCGTTTCGCTGAATGTTGGAATCGCGCGCTACCCGCTGGACGCGGTTGACGGGCGCAGCCTGCTGCGCTGCGCTGATGTAGCGATGCGCAGCGCCCGACGCAGAAGTACGCGTTCGATGCTTTACGACGAAAAACTTGAAAGCAATGCGGCTGCGCGACTTTCAACCGAAGTGCGGTTACGCAAGGCGCTGGCGGAAGGTTCTCTGGAGCTGACGTTCGAGCCTGTTCTCGACGCCTGCACGGGCCAGCTCGCATTCTGCGAGGCACTTGTTCGCTGGAGGCGTGGCGGCAAACTGGTCGGACCGACAACGTTCATTTCCATTGCAGAAGAAATGGGCCTGGTTCACGACATTGATCGACTTGTCCTGCGACGCGCCATGCGTCAGATGGGTCGGATGAAGGACGAGACGCGACCGGATGTATCGGTCAACCTGTCGCCACTGTCGTTACTCGATCCGCGCCTGCTTGAAAGAATTCTGGTGGAGCTCAGCTATCACGCGCTGCCACCTTCTTCGTTAATCGTGGAAATGACCGAGACATCGCTCGCCGGACACCACGAACGAATCGGCCCGATTCTGAAATCGCTCCGACGCCAGGGCATCAGAGTTGCGATCGACGATTTTGGTGCAGGCTACACGTCTCTCGGTTTGTTGCGCACCCTCGAGGTGGACTTTGTGAAGGTTGACGGCAGTTTCATCGAGGGCATCGGCCGGTGCGCGATGGACGAAACGATTATCGAATCCGTTATCGCAATCGCCCGACAGCGCAACATCACCGTGGTTGCAGAAGGGGTCGAGCGTCCTGAGCAGTATCGCTGGCTCACCGACCACGGATGTGACCTGGTTCAGGGCCACCTGTTTCGCCAGAAAACCGCGGCGGCCTGAAGCCACACGCGGTCAGCCTGGCGTCATGTCAGGTGCCTGGCTCTTCGGTTTCGACCTGCTCGACAAGTTTCTTGATCGTCAGGCCCTGAACGACGATCGAAAAGATCACGATCACGTAAGTCACGCAGATAAACATGTCGCGTGCCTTGCCGGGTGGCAATGACAGCGCGAGCGCAACGGAAATACCGCCACGGATTCCACCCCACACCATAATGCGCACAACGTTGGGACTGAACTCGCGTTTGAGCGCCATCACTTTGATCGGCAGTCCTACTGCAATCGTTCGTGCGAGCAGCACCATCGGTATGGCGATGACACCAAACATCAGATACTGACCGGTGATATCGAGAATCAGTATTTCGAGACCGATAAGAACAAACAGCAGCGCGTTGAGTATTTCGTCGGTCAGCTCCCAGAACGTATCCAGGTGTTCGCGTGTCTTTTCTGTCATTGCGAACAGCCGGCCGTGGTTGCCGATCAGCAGACCCGCTACGACCATGGCGATTGGGCCTGACATATGCAGCTGCAACGCCAGCATATAGCCGCCCAGAACGAGGGCGAGGGTCAGCAGTATCTCGACCTGATAGTTGTCGACGCTTCGACACAGCATGTAGGTAATCCAGCCAAGTCCAAGACCCAGCGCGATACCGCCGAGCGCTTCCTGGACGAACAGCTTGCCGGCCGCGGCGATGGACACGTCGCCGCCGCTGGTGGCCATGCCGTAGAGCACCAGAAACACCACCACACCGACGCCGTCGTTAAACAGGGATTCGCCGGCAATTTTTGTTTCCAGGCTCTTTTCGATACCGACAGTTTTAAGCGTTGCCAGTACGGCTATTGGATCTGTGGGGGAGATGAGCGCGCCGAACAAGAAGCAGTAGAGCAGCGAAACTTCAATCCCGAACAGCATCAATCCGAAGTACGCCATGATGCCGACCAGAAACGTCGACAGACAAACGCCGAACGTGGCGAGAGTAATGATCAACCATTTCTGTTTGGCGAGGTCTTCGAGGTTGACGTGCAAGGCTCCTGCAAACAGCAGGAAACTCAGCATTCCATCGAGTAGCGTCTTGTTAAAGTCGACTTCACTGAGAATGCTTTTGGCTGAAGCCGTCACGCTGGCCATGCCGAACTTGCCAAGCATCAGCAACAGCACGGAAAAGACCAGGGCAATCAACATCACGCCGACGGTAGTCGGAAGACCAAAAAAGCGTTCGTTGATGTAGGCGAACACAGCGGTGAGCGTGATCAGTATTGCGGTTAGTTCGAGCAGATCCATAGCGTAGTAATGTGCTGTTGCGAAGTTGGCTTGAGTTGAAAAATCGAGGGGGTTCGGTGCGCCGAGCGGTCGCAGACAACGCGGCAGATAACCCGCAGATAACTTGTGAGCGAATCTCTGTCAGCGCCGCGCGAGATCTGGCAGGTCGCCGTCAATCCCCATGGCGTAGCGTATCACTGCACGTTTCGCAGGTTGTAGGCGATCTGCGGCTTTCAGGCCGAAGTTGCGCATCCCCGCGACGGCCTGACTGTTGGAGCCAAAAACATGTTTAAACGCATCGGTGACGCCAACAATTGTTGAATTCTGGGCGCGGCGGGCCCGATCGTAGGCTCGCAGTGTCCGCGCGTCGCCGGGGTCACGATTCGGGTGATTGAGCAGCTTTTCGCATAGCGTTGCGGCATCCATAAAGCCGAGATTGGCGCCGAGCCCGGCGAGAGGATGAATGGCGTGGGCCGCGTCGCCGATCAAGGCCACCCGGTTACTCCAGTAGGTCGGCGCGTGCATGCGAATGAGCGGGAAACCGCCCACGGGCCCCGCGAGTCTCACGGCGCCCAGCTGATTACCGGCATGATGGGCAATGGCCGCTTCGAGTTCGCCGGAAGACATTTCTCGCAGCGACTCGGCCAGTGTGTCATCGGCATGCCACGCAATCGAGGTCAGGCCGCCGGCCAGTGGCAAAAAGGCAAGTGGCCCGGTCCTGAGGAAGCGTTGCCAGGCACAGTCCTGATGTGGTCGTTCGGTTTGCGCAATCGCGACAAGCGTTCGCTGGTTATAGCTGTGAACAGACGCTTCAATTCCGGCGAGCTTACGAACAACGGAACTCGCGCCGTCGGCGCCGACAACCAGTCGGGATCTTATTGACTCACCACTGCTTAACTTTACCGTCACGTGATGATCGTCGGAATCAAGCGACTGCACCTCAACGGGCCACGCCATGTCGATCCGACCTGTGCCAGCGAGACTGTCGATCAGTGCACGTGTGACGACATTGTTCTCGATGATGTGCCCAAGGTGCGGCTCACCGATGTCAGCTGCGCGCAGGCGAGTGGCGCCGTTACCGGCCTCGTCCCAGACGTGCATGCTTCGCATCGGACTCACTCTTACCGCCGATATCGACTGCATGACGTCGAGTCGCTCGAACAACGTCTGTGCGCCAACGTTGACCGCACTGACGCGAAGTTCGTACTGCTCTCCCGGGAAAGCCGGTGGTTCGCTGCGGTCTATTACCAGGACGTCGAGATCGCTTTTCTGAAGCGTCACGGCGAGCGTAGCGCCAACCATCCCGGCGCCGACAATGACCACATCGTAGGCTTGCTTCACAGAACCGGTCTCGTTGGGCTGCCCAGGGGCAGGCCAAGGGCAAGCGTCGACGTTGCCGCGTTCAGGCCCATGGTCTGTCGCAGCAGCGCCCGACGTGCGGCCGGGAGCAGGTTGATAGCCGAAAGGCCACCATTGCGGGCCACCGCCAGCGGGATTGAGTCGTTCGCAAAAGCCCTGATGAGTCCATCAGTGATCCATCCCACCGATCGCGTATCAGATTTGCGACCTGACGCGTACCGACGGAGCAAAGTTCGATCGCCGATGTCGCCGCCTTGAACGGTAGCCTCATACAGCACGTCCGCGAGAGCGGCCACGTCGCGAAGACCCAGATTAAATCCCTGGCCGGCTACCGGGTGCACGGTGTGGGCGGCATTGCCGATGGCGACGGCGCGCGTTGCGACGGGCGTTGTCAGTTGATGCAGGCGCAGCGGATACGCGCGTCGTGCGCTGGTGTTGGTGAATCTGCCGGCCCGGCGCCCGATGGTCTGCTGCAGTTTTGCGAGAAACACATCGTCGGTTCCGTCGATCATTGCCGGTATCTCGTCGGGCTCCAGCGTCCATGCCATGACATAGCGATGATCTCCCGCTGGAAGCAGAGCCAGAGGGCCGCTGGAGGTAAATCGCTCGAACGCGAGTCCTGCAGGGTCCCTGTCCGTGGTCAGCGTTGCGATGAGGGCCTGCTGGCGATAGTCGCGACCGCGGCCACGCATGCCAAGGGATTGCGCGAGACCCGATCGACCACCGTCGGCGATGACGACCAGTCGGGCATCCAGTTTCACACCATCGTTGAGTGTCACCGTCGACAGCTCTGTCGACGGATCGATCGTCGTGGCGGTTGCCGGGCTGTATAACGTGACGGCGGATCGCGCCTGAATCTGCTGGTAAAAAACCTTGCCCAGCACGCGATGGGGAACAACAAAGCCCAGCGCGTCGGTCCCGACGTCGGTGCATGACAGCACACTGTGGCCGAAGTGACCTTTGTCCGACACATGGATAGCCGTTATTGCGGTTGCGTCATGTTCGGCAATTTCGTTCCAGACGCCGATGCCCGTAAATATCTGCCGGGAACTGTGCGTCAACGCAACCGTTCGCTCGTCATAACTTGGCTGATCGTCAAGCCCGAACGGCGTTGACTCAACAAGGGCGCAATCGACGTTTACGTCCGCCAGCGCGCACGCAAGGCTCGCGCCGACCAGCCCGCCACCAACAATGATGACGTCATGTTGCTTATTTAACGACATCGGTTCGTTCAGTCGCGCCCACGTGGTCGAGATCGGCTATCGACATCAGCCCGCCATCAGCGCTTCGATATCTTCTACCGATTTGACCACGTCACTTGTTATGAGCTCGCAACCTTCGGTGGTGACGACAGCGTCGTCTTCAATTCGTATTCCAATACCGGAGAATCGCGGGTCGGTGTCCGGCCCGGGTCCGAAGTAAAGACCGGGTTCGATGGTCAACACCATGCCGGGCTCAAGCTCGCGCCAGGTGTTGTCAATTTTGTAGTCGCCGACGTCGTGCACATCCATACCCAGCCAGTGTCCGGTGCGGTGCATGTAGTACTGCCGGTAGCTTCCGGATTCGATAACGCCGTCCAGACTGCCTTCAAGAACACCCAGATCCAGCAGCCCCTGGGCCAGAACGCTGACCGCGGCTTCGTGGGGATCGTTCCACTGTGCTCCAGCCCTGGTGGCCGTCACCGCTGCGGCCTGGGCCGCGAGCACGATTTCATACACGTCCCGTTGTTCGGGTGAAAATTTGCCGTTCACGGGGAACGTTCTTGTGATGTCGGACGCGTAACAGTCGAGTTCACAACCGGCATCGATCAGCAGAAGATCACCGTCGTTCAGCTCGCAGTCGTTTTCGGTGTAGTGGAGAATGCATGCGTTTTCGCCGCCGGCCACAATCGAAGGGTAGGCACAGTAGGCACTGCCGCCTTTGCGAAACTCATACTCGAGTTCGGCTTCTATCTGGTATTCGAACATGCCGGGCTTGCAGGTCTGCATGGCGCGCGTGTGAGCCACGGCTGAAATTTTCGCAGCACGTCGCATGACGCGAAGCTCTTCACTGCGTTTGACCAGACGAAGTTCGTGCAGGATGTACTTGAGATCAACGAATTCGGCGGGCGCGCTGATACCGGCGCGTGTTTTTGTCTTCACTTCGTTGAACCACAGCATCATGCGGGTATCGAACTTTGCATTACGGCCCATGAAACAGAATATCCGCGACCTGTTCTCGAGCAGTCCGGGCAGGATCTGATCCATGTCTTCAATCGGATAGGCGTCGTCAGCACCGTAAAGTTCCATCGCGCCTTCGAGTCCGGCGCGTCGGCCGTCCCACATTTCGCGTTCGGGATTTTTCTCGCGGCAAAAGAGCACGAACTCACCCTGTTCGCGTCCAGGGATCAGCACCGCAACGGCGTCCGGTTCCGAGAAATTCGTCAGGTACTGAAAATCGCTGTCGGGTCTGAAGCGATACAGGACGTCACCATTGCGCGAGGCTTCCGGAGCGGTCGGGATAATGGCGACGCCTTCTCCCATTAATTGCATTACGCCGCGGCGGCGCCGCGCAAACAGTGCTTTATCCATGGATCAAAGAAACTCCGTGGCGCCAATCGGTCGCCCAAGTATGGCTACTCTTCGCGTGCGAATTCGCCAGTGGTTAATAACTAGTGCCGGCCGTAGTGCCGTCGATCAGTGCACGACCGGACCGCTGTCAGGGTCTGACTTTGATGTACTCGCGGCGTCCATGTCGCTTTGGATTTCGTCCTGAATCTCTTCAAAGATCAGTTGAGTCCCGACTCGCAGGTATTCTTCAATTTCAGTCAGAAATCGATCGGCTTCATCAAGATCATCGCCGTCGATCTCCGGGTTTGCCCCTGCGATCTCAATAATATCACGCACTATTTCGCCGGCGTCTCCCGGAAGTGCTTCGGGAGAGCGCTGGTTTTCGGCGAAAAACCCCAGGCTGAAGCCCTGGCACCACTCGGCAAGAGCCTCCAGTCGTTCACCGGCCGGGTTGTCATCCGTCGGGATCATCACGGCGAACTCGAAATCCGGTGAATTGAGCTGCAGCCGAATCGTTTCCATCAAAGAGCCGAGGTTTCGGTCGAGCGCTGCCGGCATCTCGTCGACCGCGTCCGATGGATCACGAATCAATCTTGACCAGAGGTTGGTGGACATCGACGTATTGGAACAGATCAGGCCGCACGCAATCCCGTGCACTTCCGACGCCGTTGCTTCGATCTCGTAAATCGCAAGTTGCGCGCCCAGTTGTGCGTGATCTTTGGCCAGAAATTGATTGGTTTCGTTGTTCATCGAATGAACTCACCTGTGTCGACTTAAAGTTACATCTTAACGCTTTGTCCTGAAGCGCTCGATATGGTCGCAAACAGCCTGTTACGGTGGCGACAGTAGCACTCCCGACGGGTGACGACTCGTTGACCGAAAGTGATGTCGAGGCATATAGTCACCGCTGCGTGGCAGCAGCCAGACGTTGTCTGGACGGACATCGAATCCGTCGTTCCTTTCAGTTGAGGGCGAGCGACACAAGGCGCGATGTCTCAGGAGACTCACCCGGCGTGATTACGCCAATGGTTGATGAAATTGGTTGACAAAAAGTTGACGAAAAAGATGGATGAAGAAGAACTAAAGAGTCTCGAACAACGTGTTGATGATCTGATCCGTATGGTTGGTCAACTCAAGGATGAGAACGACACCCTGCGCGGTCGCCGCGAAGACCTGCTCAAGGAACACACCCAGCTGGTAGAGAAAAACAAACTGGCCAGGGGCCGGCTGGAATCTATCATTGAGCGACTTAAAACGATTGAAGGCGGATAACGTTCTTTCACGGGATGTGTCCAAGGAGAAGCCGATCCGATGTCGAACAGCAATAACAGCAGCAACGCAAGCATGAGTAAAGTTTCCGGTCGCGACAGCAGCGCAGGCGATGAGGGCAACACCGTGGACGCCAACCAGGGCGTCAAGGTGTCGATCCTTGGTCGAGATTTTTTTGTGGCCTGTGACGAAGCGCAGCGCGAATCTCTGGATGCCGCCGCGAGTTTCCTCGATACACAGATGCGCAGCATCAGGGATTCCGGCAAGGTGATGGGCGTTGAGCGATGCGCCGTGATGGCGGCACTGAACATCTCGTATGAGTTGCTGGATCTTCGGCAGGAGGCGGGCGATGTTTCCGACGTGCGTGATCGAATCAAGTCGATTTCGGAAAAAATCGATTCGGTGATGGAAGACACGCGCCAGGTCACCATGAACTGAAGCCGTAACTGTGACCGACCCGAGGTGGTGGTGTTCACCAGCGACAGGGTCGATCAAAACAGTCGACAAAACCAGACGAACAGGCGGGTGCAACTCTTTACGGCCGCAACCGCTGCGAAACCTTCGCTACTTCGGTAGTGGAGGTTTTTTTCTTGGATGGATCGAATACCTTGCACCGCTGGCTCGATCGTATAGGATTTAGGATGTGGTTGACGTTACCTGCGGTGTTCGAGTTGTATCCGAAAATCCTTAGAACCTAGTTTGTAAACAGGGAGTCAGACGCCCGGACTGGTGAGCATGTCTGTCCGAGCAGTGCGCTTTACGCGCATTGTTTGCAACAGAAAGCCTTAAGGCCCGGGCTGAGTCGCCCACTTGGACCTTTAGGTTCAAGGCCCAGGTGCAGTACGGCACAGGTGGGTAACGTTAATCTTCGGATCGGCAGTCTTCGACTGCTGTCGGCGTGAGCGACCGGCCCGGCAACGCCATTGCAATCAAATTGCAATCAACCAGAGTCACGTGAACTTGGATAAAGCTGCGATCAGGCGTTTGATGCGTGAGCGACGACAGTCTCTGACGTCACACGATCAGGTTCGCGCCGGACGGGATCTGGCCCGACAGGTTCAGTCGATTGCGATGTTCAACAGCGCCACGGACGTCGCGCTGTATCTCGCCAACGACGGCGAAATTGATCCTGGCGAAATCGTCTCTCTGTGTTTTCGGCGTCACAAGCGTGTGTATGCACCTGTGATTCAGGCCAATCGTCCCGATGCCCGTCTGACCTTCGCCCCGTGGCGAACCATTCACCCGTGGGTGCGCAATCGCTATCGGATTCCAGAGCCCAACGTGTCATTGCGTGATCATCGGCGACCGGAACAACTCGACCTGATTTTCATGCCCCTGGTGGCCTTCGATGCGGCGGGACAGCGACTGGGAATGGGCGGAGGTTTCTATGACAGAACACTCTCTGCGCGCGGTCATCGCAAAATCTTCCGCAAACCACGACTTATCGGCATCGCGCACGAGTTTCAGAAAGTCGAAAAGATCCCGGCTGATGCATGGGATGTACCTCTCGACGGCATTTTGACGAACGAAAGGTTCTACGCTCTAGACGCCGGTTGAACCAGACTGCCTGTCGCCGCACAATGCGCGCATGAATGTTCTCTTTGTTGGCGACATCGTCGCTAAACCAGGCCGGCGAGTCTTGTTCGACAACCTTGACGATATCCGTACTCGTCACAGCATTGACCTGGTGATCGTCAACGTTGAAAACGCTGCCGGTGGCTTTGGCATCACCGAAGATCTCGCGGACGAATTTCGTAACCGTGGTGTTGATGTCATGACGACGGGCAACCACGTCTGGGACAAATCTGAAGCGCTGGAATTCATCACCAACTCGAACGATCTGTTGCGACCGGCCAACTATCCCGAGGGAACACCAGGTCGAGGCTGGACCGTCACTACGCTGAAAAACGGCAACCGTGTTGGCGTTGTCAACATCATGGGTGCGGTCTTCATGCATCCAACGCTCGACTGTCCGTTTCGCTGTGTTGATGCCGTGCTTGAAGAGATGCCGTCGGATCTCAACGGCATTATTGTCGATTTTCATGCCGAGGCCACCAGCGAGAAAGTCGCAATGGGCTGGCATCTCGATGGCCGCGTGTCGGCGGTACTGGGGACACATACCCATGTGCCCACCGCGGACGAGAGACTGTTGCCGGCCGGCACCGCTTTTTTGACTGATGCCGGCATGACCGGATGTTATGATTCGGTCATCGGCATGGACGTCGGCCGCACGCTGAAACGGTTTGTTCACAAGACCCCGATGCGGCTCGAAGTCGCACGCGGCAAAGGCACGTTGCGCGGCGCCGTTATCCATATTGACCCCGAGACCGGCCTTGGAACACACATTGAGCGAGTTACAGCGCAATAGCGCGTCGCGCGTTGGGTGTTTGAGTCTTCGAATCGATTAACACACGCAGATTGTGACCCCATGAACTACTGGTTAATGAAGAGTGAACCCGATGCCTATTCGTTGGATGATCTTGCCAACGAACCCAAAAAGACTGAGCACTGGGACGGTATTCGCAACTATCAGGCACGTAACTTCATGCGCGACGATATGAAGAAAGGGGATCTGGCCTTCTTCTATCATTCAAATTGCGCTGAGCCGGGTATCGTTGGAATCGTCGAGGTCGTCAAGGAAGCCTACCCTGATCACACCGCCTGGGATAAAAAGAGCAAGTACTACGACGAGAAAAGCACCAAGGAAAACCCTCGCTGGCTGATGGTTGACGTCAAGCTCAAGAAGCGACTCAAACGCAACGTCACGCTTCGGGAGATGAAGGAAAAGCTGCCACTGAAAGATATGCGACTGGTCGCACGTGGTAATCGTCTTTCAATAATGCCCGTCGCCAAAAAAGAGTGGGATTACATCCTTAAGCTTGCCGAGAAAACACCGAAGTAATCCGACGAGTGCTGACCGGGCCGAGTCCAACGAGATCTGGTCATTCGATCGTATTTTTGAAGATGTATTTGAAAAGGATTTTCGATATGAAACAGACTATTAATCGTCTGCGTCGCGCGTTTTTTGTTGCGCTGGCTGCAGCACTGACAATCACCGCACTGCCCGCCAGTGGGAGCAACAACGAAATGACAAAAGTAAAAATGACCACGTCCCTCGGCGTGATCGAAATCGAAGTTGATAACGCGAAAGCGCCAATCAGCGCGGCAAACTTTATTGAATACGTTAAAGGCGGTTTTTACGACGGACTCATTTTTCACCGCGTCATTCCAGGTTTCATGGTGCAGGGTGGTGGATTTGAGCTTGGCATGACCCAGAAAGAAACCCGCGCCGCGATCGAGAACGAAGCCGACAATGGTCTGACTAACGACTACGGGACCCTAGCCATGGCGCGCACGGGCGATCCGCATTCCGCCACGGCGCAGTTTTTTATCAACGTCAAAGACAACGACTTTCTGAACTTCAAGGCCAAGAACCCTCAGGGTTGGGGTTATGCGGTTTTTGCAAAAGTATCGGCCGGCATGGATATTGTTGAGAAAATCGTGGCGGTAAAAACCGGCAGTAAAGGCCCATACCAGGACGTCCCGGTTGAAGACGTGCTCATCGAAAAGGCCGAAGTTGTCGAGTAGTCCGGCCAGGACTCACAGACCTTTGGGTCGGTGACTTTGTGTTCTCATTGTTATGACCGATCAGTCGAAGCCGCTTTCAGTTGATGAACTGAAGGCGGCTTTGTCCGAGTGCATGCGCGTCGATCGCTATCGACTTGCGCAACAGCTCAAAAAGCTCGGCAGGTCCCGGGACCAGAACGAAAGTCTTGCCAGTATTCGCGCCGCGGTCTCCCGGTCAATCGCGCTGCGTGAGACACGTCGTTCGCGGCAAACTCAGATTCGCTACGACGACGCGCTGCCGATTGTCGAGCACGTCGACGAGCTGAAGTCGCTTATCGAGAACAACCAGGTTGTGGTTGTCTGTGGCGAGACCGGATCTGGTAAGAGCACCCAGCTGCCAAAGATCTGTCTCGAAATGGGTCGCGGCGTCGAGGGCATGATCGCGCATACCCAGCCTCGTCGGCTGGCAGCCAGAACTCTGGCGTCGCGTATCGCGCAGGAACTCAACTCAAAGGTGGGTGACCTTGTCGGCTACAAGTTTCGATTTACCGACGAAACTGCTCCCGGCACGGCGATCAAGCTTCTCACGGACGGCATGCTCCTCGCCGAAACTTCAGGCGATCGATTTCTCGACCAGTACGACACGATCATTCTTGATGAGGCTCACGAGCGTTCACTGAACATCGACTTTTTGCTGGGCGTGTTGAAAAAGCTTCTGCCGCGCCGGCCTGATCTGCGACTGATCATCACGTCCGCCACGATTGATCCTGACCGTTTCTCCAGATATTTCGACAACGCCCCTGTTGTCGAAGTGAGCGGGCGGATGTTTCCGGTAACGGTTCACTATCGACCACCCGACACTGACGGAAGACCGGGTGAGGGGCTGCAGCGAGCAATACTCGATGGCGTAACAGACGCAATCGCAGATGGTCCCGGGGATGTGCTGATTTTTTTGCCGGGTGAGCGAGAAATCCGCGAAGCGCGAGAATTCGTTTCCAAGAGGCTGAAACAGGATGTTGACCTTCTGCCGCTGTATTCACGGCTGGGGCGTGTGGAACAGGATCGCGTGTTTAATCCGGGAACCCGCCGACGAATCATCTTTGCCACGAATGTCGCCGAGACATCGGTAACCGTTCCGGGCATTCGCTACGTCGTCGATCCGGGCGTGGCGCGCATCAATCGCTACAGTCCCGGGCGCCAGGTTAATCGGCTCCCCGTGGAAAAAATCAGCCAGGCATCAGCAGATCAGCGAAAGGGGCGTTGTGGTCGTGTCGCAAGTGGAGTGTGCTTCAGGCTGTATGAAGAAGCCGATTTTGTCTCCAGAGATGAATTCACCACACCCGAGATCCTGCGGTCGTCACTCGCCGATGTAATTCTGCGAATGCTTGATATGGGGCTTGGAGACATAGAGGATTTTCCATTTATCGAAGCGCCGTCTGGCAAGCAGATCCGGGACGGTTTCAGGCTTCTTGAGGAACTCGGCGCGATAAACGATGAGCGAAAGCTCACCCGGATTGGTCGGCAACTGGCGCGATTGCCGGTAGATCCGAGACTCGGTCGCATGCTCCTCGCCGGGCAGCACCTGGGCTGCATTGACGAGGTGCTGACGATTACCGCGGCGCTTGCCGTGCCTGACCCTCGGGTCACACCTTTTGACGCGGTGGACAAGGCGCGCGCGATGCACCGGGAACTCGATGACGACAAGTCGGACTTTGTGAGCTATCTGAAAATCTGGGACGCCTGGCATCAGTCCATGGACGGCACGTCGCGACGTGCCGGACGAAAGTTCTGTGAGCGCCATTATCTGTCGATTGTGCGAATGTATGAATGGCAGGACCTGCGGCGGCAGCTGAAAAGCGTTCTGCCTGATACAGGGAAGTCCAGACCAGGCAGATCCGGGAACGAATCCGACAATGACGCAATTCACCAGGCGCTGCTGGCCGGTCTGCTTGGTAACGTTGCATCGCATCATGAAGGCCGTGAGTACATTGGCACGCGCAGCACGCGCCTGACGGTTCATCCTTCGTCAGTTGCGAGAAACAAATCGCCAAAGTGGATCATGGCGTCAGAGTTTCTTGAAACATCGGAACTGTTTGCGCGCACGCTGGCACCCGTGAAGCCGCAGTGGATTGAGGCAGCCGCGGGCAATCTGGCGAAAAAATCTTATAGCGAGCCTGTCTGGCACGCGCGACGCGGCTGTGTGATGGGTAAGGAACACGTGACGTTCCTCGGGCTCACGCTGGTAGCGGATCGACCCGTGGACTTCGGCAAGGTTCGACCCAAAATTGCTCGTGAAGTGTTCATCGCTGAAGCTCTTGTCGAGGGGCGTCTCGGTCGTAAACTTGATTTTCTCGAGGCCAACCTTGCACTCATTGATGACGTCGAAGCGATGGAAGATCGTTTTCGACGTCGAGATATCAGGGTCAACGATCAGACGCTGATTGATTTCTATGACAGACGTTTGCCGGACACGGTGTTTACCGCCGCCGCGCTTGAAAGCTGGTGGCGTGACGTGCGTGACCAGGACCCGAATTTACTTGACTTCGATCTGGCGCTGGTAAGTCGCGACGACACCGACAGTTCCGCGGTCGATGACTATCCGCAAACCTATGCCGCGTCCGGTGTTTCGCTGTCCCTGGAGTATCGTTTTGAGCCAGGCGCACCCGACGATGGCGTCACCGCAATCGTGCCACTTGAGTATCTGAATCGCCTGCAGGTAGCGGACTTTCAGTGGCTCGTTCCCGGTTTGATCAAGGAACGTCTGGTTTCCGTCTTCAAGTCATTGCCCAAACAGACGCGGACAAGATTTGTGCCGGTTCCGGACACCGTGGACAGGTTTATCGCGGCACTCGATGAGGACGGCTTTACAGGCGACCTTGGCCAACGGCTTACCCGATTCGTCAAGTCCGATCGAGGCGTAGACGTGCGTCCGGGTGACTGGCAATTTTCTGAAATACCCGAGCACCTGCAGATGCGCTTTCGCCTGATCGATGGTGATGGCAAGACGCTTGCGACCGGCCGGGATCTCGATGAGCTCAAGGCCGAGCACTCGGGCGCGGCCGCCAAATCGTTCAGTTCCAGTGCGTCGTTTGACATCGAGCGAGACGGGATTGTGAAATGGGATTTTGGCGAGTTACCAGCCAGCGTCGCTCTGCCAGGCGGTGCAGGAGAGCTTACGGGCTTTCCGGCGCTGGTAGACATGCAGGAGCACTGCGCGATTCGCGTTTTCGATTCTCCCGACAAAGCGCAGCGACTGACGCGGCAGGGTTTGCGACGACTCCTGCTGCTCGAGCTGCCGGGGCTGCGGCGTATGCTCGAACGCAAGCTTCCCGATATCGACAAAATCTGCCTGCTCTACTCTCCCGTTGGTGCGTGTGACGAACTAAAGCAGGATATCAGCAGCGCTGCACTTGATGCGTGTATCGGCGGTCGCGAAAACTCGATACGAACCGGTACGCAGTTCGAAGAGCTGAAGCAGCTCCTGAAAAAGCAGTTGCCTCAGGAGTCTGCGCGAATTTGCCGAGAGCTTCAGGAGACCCTTGCGAGCTGGCACGACACTCGCACCGTGTTGGCCGAAATTTCACCGCTGATACCGCAAGCGACGGTAGCCGATGTCACAAAGCAGCTTGATTCGCTGGTCTATACTGGCTTTGTGGCATCAACTCCGGTTGGGAATTTCAGCGAGCTGCCCCGATATCTCAAAGCTATCGCACAAAGACTTAAACGGGCGCAGGTGGATCCATCGAAAGATCTTCAACGTCACAAAACGATTGCGAATACGCTTGTCAACGTGGAAGGAAAACTGGACGAATATCGCGAAACAGGCGTCTATGACGAGCTTAGGTGGATGATCGAGGAGTTGCGTGTTTCGACGTTCGCTCAGGAGCTTGGCACGGCGATTCCGATATCGGTCAAGCGGATCGAAAAACGCATGGACAAGATTCAAAAGACGCTCTAGACAGGCCAGAGTGGAACCAGAACACACGATATGAGTAATACGTAGACGCAATGGACCTCGGTTTTCTTATTTCCAAATTACTGCCGTTGTTTGTCTACCCGCTGGGACTGTGTCTCCTGTTGGGAAGTCTGGCGCTGCTGTTGATCGCGACGGGCTGGCGGCGCAGTGCGTTTGTCAGTCTTCTTTCAGGGTTGTTGATATTGGGCGTCGCGTCCACCGCACCGGTCGCTGAACGTCTCTTGAACCCGCTGGAACGAATGTATGCCATCACATTACCGGAAGAGGCTGAAGTTGCAGATGCGATTGTTCTGCTGTCGGGAACCGTGGGCATAAAGCGTCGACCACGTGTAGTCCCGGAGCTGCTGGCCGGTGGTCAGCGCCTGCTGCACGCAGCCAGACTGTATCGTGCATCCAGAGCGCCACTGGTGGTGGTTGCAGGCGGCAACGCATTTAGATCAGGCAATGACGATCAGGAAGAGGCGACCGCGGCCAGGGAGATACTAATGGAGCTTGGTGTGCCTGGTTCAGCCATTGTGGCGGAAACTCAAAGTCGAAATACTTACGAAAACGCCATCGAGACGGCGCAGATTCTCAGAGACAAGGGGCTGCGACGGATTTTACTGGTGACATCGGCCTCACACATGCCGCGAGCAATGGCGGTTTTCCGGTCACAACAGATTGATAGCATCGCGCAGCCAACACAAATCGTGAGCGTTGAGACGGATCGTCCGTCGTTGCTGCGCTGGATTCCTGAAGCTGAGTATCTGCATCATTCACGAATCGCGATAAAGGAATATTTTGGATTTTTTGTGTATCGATGGCGTGGCTGGATTTCTGACGAGTACGGATTCATGCCGGCGCGACCGGACGCCAACTAGTCGGTCGCCTCTTTCGCCTGTATCCAAAGCGATTCGAGCTGCGCGGGAGAGTTGTTCCTTATTGCCTCGCCCGACTCTCGTAATCTTGCTTCGATCCATTCAAAACGTTGCGTAAAGCGTGCGCTCGCGTACCTCAATGCGCGTTCGGGATCAACGCCGATAAATCTTGAGACGTTGACGACGCTGAAGAGCACGTCGCCAAGTTCATGTTCCTGTTCGGCAACGCTGCTTGCCTCGTCAAGCTCGGCGATTTCTTCGTGAAGTTTTTCGACCGCGCCCTCGATGCTGGGCCAGTCAAATCCTTCACGGCTGGCGCGTTTTTGCAATTTCGCCGCGCGGCTCAAAGCAGGCAGGCCAACAGGTACGTCATCGAGTACGCTGACTTCACGATCTTCATCAGCCGCTTTGGCCTCTCTCTCGCGCTTCTTTTGAGCATCCCACTGCGCGTTCACTTCCTCGACTGATGAGTTCTGTGTGTCACCAAACACATGCGGATGTCTGCGGACCAGCTTGT
>CALHMG010000045.1 GCA_938034705.1 uncultured Gammaproteobacteria bacterium | reverse complement strand
CTTCGATACCTTTGCCGTCAGGCTTAACGTGGATGATCTGATTCGGTGGTGGTGGCGGGACATGCATGCAGGCGCCGAAGTAAGGCACGAGCAGCAGTTCCGTCAGCTCTTCGGAGTTGCCGTCGAGGGGAACAATAAACGCCGGTATCTTGACCAGCTTGCCGTTGAGTTCAGGAACGGTAGCGTTAGCCGCCGGGCTGAACATGGGCTCGGGCGCCTCGGCCATCTCTTCATCCGTGATCGCACCATCGCCATTGAGATCCAGTGACTTGGTCGGCTCCAGCCCCACGTTTGGCCGCAGGTCTTCCCAGTTGAGCTTGCGAGCTTCGGCCGAAGCCTGAAACGAGCTCAGCATCAACGCGCCGGTGACTATAGAAATCAGCGCCGTTCGAATCAGTGTCATGTCTATATCCTCAGAGTCAGGCCGTCAGCGAGCGACCGCCTGTAGGCCAGTATGGCAGGTACAGCACCGATCAGGGCACCCGCGACAAAAACGATGCCAAGGAGCGTCAGATCGTAGGGCGTTAACCCGGAAATTCCCACATATAAGCCAAATTTGCTTTCAATTATCGGCTGGGTCGCGAGCAGCACAAGATAGAGCAGCCCGATACCCAACGCGATTCCGGTCACGGTTACCACGACGGCCTCGCCGATAAACAACGTAAAAACGTGCCCCGGCCGTGCCCCGCAGGACCTTAAGATCGCAATCTCACGCCGGCGTTCATTGAGCGAAGTCAGAATTGCGGTCAGCATTCCCACCAGACCAATCAGCACGACACAGATTGATACCGCAACAAGTGCCTTCTCTGCGACACCAATCAGGCTCCAGAGTTCCTGAAGTGCCACGCCGGGCAACACCGCGAGCAGCGGTTCCTCGCGATATTCGTTGACGGCGCGCTGCAGCTGAAATATGCCGATTTTATTTTTGACCCCGACCAGAAACGCGGTTATCGCTTCGGGGTGCAGCTCCATCTTCCTCGCGTCTTCCGCGCTGACCTGCTTGCCAGCCTGAGGCGCGCCGGACTCCCAGCCAATATGTATCGCCTCGATGGCGTTGAGGCTGACGTGCACCGTGCGATCGACCGGGGTACCGGTACGTTCCAGCACCCCCGAGACCACAAACGGCTTGTCCTTGTGATTGGCAAAGCTGACCGATCCGGTGCCGTGGGCAACAACGATTTCGCTACCGGTTTGATACCCGAGCGCGCTGGCAACCTCTGAGCCGACAACGGCATGGAAGAGATCATCAAACGGCTCGCCACTGGCAAACTCGAGCTGCTGTTTGCGGCCGTATCGATAGTGCTCAAAATAGTCAGACGTGGTTCCGAGCACGGCGTAGCCACGATGAGAATCACCCAGAGACAGCGGTACCGACCACTTGACCGATTTATGCGAAGCGATGTCCTGGTAACTCTCCCAGGTCATATTATTCGTGGCGTTACCGATACGAAATACGGAATACAGGAGCAGCTGAACCGGCCCGGTGCGTGCACCGATAATGAGATCGGTTCCCGAGATAGTGCTGGAGAAGCTTGCACGTGCACTGGTGCGGATTTTTTCGACGCCGAGCAGGAGCGCAACGCTCAGGGCGATCGAGAGAATCGTCAGCAGGACCGTAAATTTTCGATTCCACAGACTTGGAAATGTCAGTGCGAGAATTTTCAAGCGACCTCTCCCGCGGTATTGATGTCTGAAAGATCTACGCTTCGGTCAAATAGCGTAGCGAGAGACCGATCGTGACTCACAAAAAGCAGCGTCGAGCCCGCACGCTCACATTCGTCAAACAGCAAGGACACAAACGTTTCGCGCGCGTCTGCATCGAGGGCCGATGTGGGTTCGTCAGCGATAATCAATGGCGGGCTGCCCAGCAGCGCTCGCGCTGCCGCAACCCGTTGCTGCTGTCCTACGCTGAGATCCGACGCTTTGCGGTGCATCGAATCTTGCGGCAGACCGAGCTGAAGCAGCAGTCGTTCAGATTCCGCTTCAAGCGAATTGCTCGCCGTGGCTCGCTGATATCGTGAAGCGGAGAAACGACACGGCAACGCAACGTTCTGCACCAGTGACAGATACGGTACCAGGTTGAACATCTGGAAGATGAAGCCTATGTTGTCGGCCCTGAATCGGTCGCGCTCGCCGCGACCTATAGCGCCAAGACTCTGCCCGGACACTGTGATGTGACCCGCATCCGGCACCACAACGCCGCCGAGCAGGCTCAGCAGCGTTGTTTTGCCGGACCCCGACGCACCTCGCAGGAACACGCGTTCGCCCACGGCGATGGAGAACTGGTCTATCTCCAAAACCGTCGGACCGTCGGCATTCCAGGAAAACCTCAGGCTATCGACAGCAACCAGGCTGCCGTTATCGGGGTCAACGTTTTGTGTCACAACTCAATGCGCTTGTCTGATGGGGTAAGTTCTTTGGCGCTTTGACCGGTTCGACCGATGATGCTGGCATCAATCTCTTCGGTACCCGGAAAGCGGTCGAAGATTTTAACCTCCAGCGAATCCAGTTTGTCTACAGCGTCGCACTCAAACATCCACGTGGCATGAAATTCGCTGTGGACTTCGCCATCTTCCTTTTCGTGCTTCTCATCGTGCTTGTGTTTGTCTTCGTGCTTTTCTTCATGCTTCTCATCGTGCTTGTGGTCGTCATGTTTTTCGTCAGCGTGCTCGCTATGCGGGGCATCGACGTCAGCCTCGGTGAGCTTGCATCCGGCGCCAGCGGGCAGAACAAAAACATTCGCCGGTGTTGCCAAGGTCTCCCGGGCTTTCATGAGGGCCGCTTTTTGTTCGTCATTTTCCGGTTCATGTTCGAATCCGACGATATTCGCTGCCGGTGACTCAAATTCGATAATGAGCGAATTGTTGTCGATGGCGACGTTCAGCGACGCATGCCCGTGAGCGTGTGCATCGAGTTGACGAGTCGTTTCGCTCGCGTGGACTGTAGAGACTGTTGCCAGCACGAGGGCGCTGGCTAGAAATAATGGACGTGTTTGGTTAGTCACAGTGCTATCCCTGTTTGAATAAAATGTAATGTCGATTGCCCGACGTATCAGGCGGCGGCTTACAACAGGGCGGGGGGAGCTCGTGATCGATACCGACTCGCGCCAGCATCGAGAATGTCGACCTCATGGAATTCTTTTGAATCGACGTCAGAGGCTTGTCCACCGATAACGACCCGGTGACCCGTGCTCGCGGGCTGCTCAGCTGTACCGTCGAAAATTTCGCAGGCGATCTCTTCGACATCATGCCCGTGCAGCGCGTGCTCGGCCTCATGCCACGCGCTGGCGGTCTGTATCCAGACCAGAGCCACTACCAGAAGAGTGAGGAAACGAATCGATCGCGCCATGAAGGTACGCAAAATCCTTGAATTTGCTGGCTTTAGTCTAGCAGACACGGGTACCGGCACCACTATAGCGTAAATGCTGACACCGGACCGATTGTGCCTGACCTTCGCATTTTGGGGCCTCTGGCGTCAGTTGATGACAGGTCCTGGAAACCGCTTTGGGCGGTCAGTGTGACACCAGTCGACGAACCAGCGACAAAACGACGCGACTGCAAACAGTCGCGTCGTTCGTCCGCGCAGCCGGTCGCTGAGACCGGCTCTCGCAGGAGACGATTTAACTTGCCGGAATCAGCACAGAGTCGATGACATGAATAACACCGTTAGTGGTCTCAATATCCGCCTGCACCACTTTGGCGTCGTTGATCTGTACACCCGATGTGCCATCAACCATCAGAGCACTGCCCTGCACGGTGTCTTGCTCAAATTTCTTGCCGGCAATGTCTGCGGCATTAATTTTTCCAGAAACCACATGGTACGTGAGGATACTGGTCAGTTTGTCACGATTTTCCGGCTTCAGCAGATCTTCAACCGTGCCAGCGCTGAGTTTTTCGAACGCTTCGTCAGTGGGCGCGAACACCGTAAATGGTCCGTCACCTTTGAGCGTGTCGACCAGTCCGGCAGCTTTGACTGCTGCCACCAGCGTTTGAAATGACCCTGCCTTCACGGCCGTGTCGACGATGTCTTTTTTCATTCCACCGGCGAAAGCACTGGTGCTGAGAGTGAGTGCGAAAATCATTGCAGCAAATTTTTTCATAACGTAAGTCTCCTTGAGTTCGAATTTTTTGGATCGTGAGTCTAAAAAGGTGGGCTACGCGACCGACAGAATTGTCAGGAGGAGAGATCGGCCGCGTTGCCCGTTGCGCCATGGCTAACGGTCCGCAAGCGACAACAGATCACTCAAAGCAACGTTACAAAACCGTAAGGTTCATCTGTGTTTTCAACGAACGACAAATCGAAAAAAATTCGCAGATCGGTGATCCAAAAAATGAATCGAAGAAAGCCCCCTGCTCGGAGTCATGGATATTCAAAGCCGCTGACCATGCAATGCGATGAGCAGCTTTGCGCATCGCTCGTTCGGCAAAGAGTTTTTATTCCAAGTCACACAGTTATGCTGTGTTACATCAGTCGCAGCCACCCTGTGACAGGCAGCAACGATGCATCGATGCGGTCGCCGTTCATGAACGACGTGCCGAGGTTCGCACGCTTTGCTTAACGCCCTGCTGTGTCTCTCAGATAGACCGCGATCAGGCATCCGTTTTTAGTGGTTGAACAGTGCTCTGTTCCTGATCGAAGACACACGATGTCGCCAGTGACGTATTCGTAGCCATCGTGGTCCGTGAGGTCGCCTTCGATAATGTAAAACTCCTCATCCCCTACGTGCACATGGGGGATCGATGTCTGACCGGGCGCCATGCGAAAGATGTGGAAGCCATAGCCGTTACGGCCACCGTTGACCTGCAGCACCTCACCGTCTTCCTCGCCGTCATCACTCAGGAACGGCACGAACGTGCCGGTGTTGACGTTAGCCACCAGTCGTTGTGATTTTTCTACAGGCTTCATGTCCATGGCTCCTGGGATGAGGTCGGCTCATCAGTATGCCATCAACAGGCGAGCACAAGGCCCAACCCAAAGCTGAACCAGCTTGGCGCAGCCAACGCGTTAGCATTGATACCGAGGAACCCTGCCCTTGACGACGCACGCTGCCGCGACGACCACACGCTCTTAAACGCTCAGCCTGTGGCAAGTCGCTTCTTGGGATCGTAAAACGGCGTCTCGACAACTCGGGCTTCCCTGACACCCTGCGGCATTGAAACCGAGACACTGAGCCCCAGCGTTGAACAGCTGGTTTCGATCATCGCGAGCGCAATATTCTGCTTCAGGCGCGGCGAGTACACGGCTGATGTAACTTTGCCGACAACACGATCGTTCGCGTTGATCGGCCAGAAAGTCGTGTTGGGACCTTTTAACGGGTCGCCGTCGATGCACAGTCCAACTTGTTTGCGAGTCACGCCGTTATCGCGCATGCGGCGCAACGCATCCTTGCCGATAAAGTCGGCCGTCATATCGAGATTAACCAGACGGCCCAGGCCCAGCTCATAGGGATTGGTGTTGATGTCCGCGTCAGCGTGATACGACAGCATACCGCCCTCGATACGTCTGATCGAAGACGTGTGCCCCGGCTGAAGGCCAAAAGGTTGTCCGGCCGCCATAATTTTTTCCCAAAGCTCATCGCCTCGAGATCCGTCCTGAAGATAGAGCTCATATCCAAGCTCGCTCGACCATCCCGTGCGAGACACGACGAGAGGAATACCGTCCAGCTCGAGTTCGCGCAGCCAGAAGTACCGCAGATCGGCGATTGTCTCGCCAAACAGGGCTTTCATGATTTCTCCGGACTTTGGACCCTGCAGCTGCAACGGCGATACGTCGGGTTCGTGAATCTCGACTTCCATACCGGAATGTACGGCAACCCCCTGCGCCCAAAGCAGAATGTCGCTGTCGGCCAGTGAAATCCAGAATCGATTCTCCGCGAGTCGCACCAGCACAGGATCATTCAAAATCCCGCCGCTGGCGTTCGTGATCAAGATGTATTTGCACTGTCCGACCGCAAGCTTCGACAGATCACGAGACGTCAGTAGCTGAGTGAATCTCGCGGCATCCGGACCTGTGATTTCAACCTGGCGTTCCACCGCGACATCGCAAAGGATCGCGTCGTTGACCAGGTTCCAGAAGTTTTGTTCGGGGTCGCCAAAATCCCGCGGTATGTACATGTGGTTGTATACCGAAAACCCCTGAGCGCCCCAGCGTACGGTCGCGTCAAAATACGGAGATTTGCGGATCTGCGTACCAAATCCAAAGTCGTCTGCTTGTTTCATCGGTCTGTCGTGGTGGGCCAGGGTGGCGCGAAGCATCGCGCATCTGTCCATCCGATGTCGGGTTTCAGTTATCCCGCAACGCCCGCTTCTGTTGTCTGAACGCCAACCCGCGCAATACTTGCGAGGAGCTTGTGGCGCCCCATGGACACGGCCGACCGGTCAGCCCCGCACAGCGTCATCAGTCTGTTTCAGTAGCTGCTCGCAACACCGCAATGAGGTTCGACTTTTCTTCAAAGCCGACGCCCGCACACTGATGAAGGCCAACGCGCGAGTCTTCCACCGCGGTTGCGTCCGAGAACCCGCCGAATGGCGCAAACACATCGGGGTAGCTTTCGTTGCCGCCAAGTCCAAGCCCGGCGGCGATGTTCAGTGACATCTGGTGGCCGCCGTGAGGTATGCAGTTTGTTCTGTCGAATCCGTAGTCGGGCAGCACATCAAGAAATCGTTTGTACTCAACGAGGCCATAGGAGAGCGCGCAGTCAATCTGTAGCCAGTCCCGGTCCGCGCGCATGCCGCCATAGCGCAACAGATTGCGCGCATCCTGATGGGAAAAGAGATTCTCGCCGGTCGCGAGCGGATTTGGATAAATTTTGCCGAGTTCAGCCTGAATCTCGAAATCCAGAGGGTCACCGGCCTCCTCGTACCAGAAGAGGTTGTACTGCTGCAGCGCTTCGGCGTACGCGACAGCCGTCTCAAGATCGAATCGTCCGTTAGCGTCAACGGCCAGATTGCCTCCCTCGCCCACCACTTCGATGGCGGCCTCGATCCGCTCGATGTCTTCGCCCAGATCGGCACCACCAATTTTGATCTTGCACACGCGGTAGCCACGGTCGCGATAGCTCTGCAGTTCCTGCTGCAGCTCCCGCGTGCCCTTGCCGGGGTAGTAGTAACCACCCGCCGCGTACACAAAGACATCGCTGTCGACTTCGCCGTCGCGCCAGCGATCTGCCAGCAGCTGATACAACGGGACATCTGCGATCTTGGCCGCAAGATCCCACAGCGCCATGTCCAGCACACCGACGGCCACCGACCTTTCGCCATGTCCGCCCGGTTTTTCGTTCGACATCATCGCGGTCCACGCGAGCACCGGGTCTATGTCGCCTCCCAGGTCCGCCTCGGCGAGCCGTGGGATAAATCGTTCTTTCAGCAGCCCGTCCGGCGCATAGCGCCCGTTGGAGTTAAAGCCATAGCCCACAAGCGGCTTGCCGGCGCGCGTCACGTCGGACACCACCGCGACGACACTCGCGGTCATTTTTGAAAAATCAATGTAGGCGTTGGCAATATCAGAAGATATTGGAACCACGGCGCTTCTGATATCCAGAATCGACGGCATAGTACTTTCCTCGACAGATCAACTCAGTCAGACCCGGTGGTAACAGTCCAAATCCGATACGAACAACGCCGTCCGCGTACAGTGCGGCGTGGGTCTGCCGACTCACGAATCATTGTCGTACTCGGTATATTTCCTTGAACTCCCGCGAACCCGGTCAGCCGGATACTTCTTCTTGTTCACTTCAATTTTCGCAAACGCGGCATCAACAAGATCAACGTCGAGTTCCTGAGACAGTCGGATCAGATAGATATAAACGTCCGCCATCTCTGCAGCGACCTCGGCCAATTTGTCTTCGGACAGCTGGCCGCTCTGTTCCTGGGACAGCCACTGGAAGTGCTCAATCAGCTCACCGACTTCGCCCGACAGCGCCATAGTAAGGTTCTTGGGGCTGTGAAACTGATTCCAGTCGCGGTCCAAAGCAAACTGAAGAACTTCTTGCTCAAGCCCTTTCAGGCGATCGGGTTTGTCCATCTTGTCGGTCTACGCGTCTTTTCATCATGGTACGACAAAGAACTCGACGGGCAGCCCGTTCGGTCCATAAACGCACCAGGGGCATGACTATCAATTACGCACCCGTTCAACCGTCCGGTTCTGTGTGGTCATGGCCGCGTGTAAACTTGGGGGATGCGACCAAGACACCTGCAAACAATACTGGAACGCGAGTTTGCCAGCGCTCGCGACGGGCACCACACGCCAGTGATGATCTGGGGTCCGCCGGGTGTGGGAAAGTCCGAAACCGTCGCTCTGGTTGCCCGAAACCACAACGCGCCGCTGATCGATATCCGTCTTTCCCAGATGGAGCCCAGCGATCTGCGCGGCATCCCGTTTCGCGGCGACAATCTGGTCGAGTGGGCCGTTCCGCGCATGCTGCCTGACGCGACCCGTCACGGCGAATCCGGCATCCTGTTTCTTGACGAGATCACGTCGGCGTCCCCGGCCGTTTCCGCGGCGGCGTACCAGTTGATACTCGATCGATGTCTCGGTGAGTACGAAATACCCGAAGGGTGGGTAATCTTTGCCGCGGGCAATCGGCAGGGTGACCGCGGTGTCACCTACTCCATGCCGTCACCGCTTGCGAACAGATTCACTCACTATGACTTTGATGTGAACCTCGACGACTGGGTCCTCTGGGCACATCAGAACAACATCGACGAACGCGTTGTCGCGTTTCTACGGTTTCGCCCTGAGCTGTTATTCGATTTTGATCCGGCCCAGGACCCGGTCGCCTTTCCGACGCCGCGCTCGTGGGAGTTTGCTCATCGCGCGCTGCAGAAATTTGAGGAGAACCCCGAGGTTCGTGCCGACGCGCTGCAGGGCTGTGTTGGCAAGGCGGCGGGTATTGAACTCGGTGCGTTTGTCGACAACCTGCTTAACCTGCCAGACATCAACGCAATACTTCGCGGCGAGCAGGTCCCGATACCGGAATCCATAGACCTGCAGTACGCCGTTGCTTCATCGCTGGTCGGTCATGCCTTGAGAGCTACTGAAAAAGGTGACAGTCAGGAACTGCTTGGGAACATTCTCGATTTTGCATCGCGACTGCCCCAGGCCGAGATGGGCGTGATGCTGGTATCCGACATCTATCGAACCGTAGGCGAGCCGCTGTTCTCGGTGCCGCAATTCAGTCAGTGGGCCAATCAGTTTGCCGATGTGATGCTGTACGACGCCAAGTAGATGGATGATGTCGCGCGCAAACTAGCGGCAGCACGAACCCGCCTGATTCTGGACAATCCTTTCCTCGGGGCACTCGTCCTGAGACTGCCGCTTGAGTCCGCTGATCCAGGCTGGTGTCCAACGACCGCAACGGATGCACGCGCGCTGTACTTCAACCACGAGTTCATTGCCGGCCTCAGTCTCGGTCAGGTGCAGTTTGTTCTTGCCCATGAAGCGCTGCATTGCGGGCTATCGCACTTTGCGAGGCGCGAACACAGGGATCGCAGACGCTGGGATGTGGCCTGCGATTACGCGGTGAATCAGCTGCTGGAGATCGACGGCCTGGAGCAGCCGCCAGGCACGCTGCTCGACGCAGCCTTCGACGGCATGACGGCTGAAGAGATCTATCCCTGCATAGACAAAGATGACGACCAGCAACCGATGGATCAGCATCTTTATGATGGCCCCCGAGACGCAGATAACAATGACGACGCCAGCGGAGAAGACACCCGGGACGGTGATGCAGACGGCAGCGATGCATCTGACAGCCCGGAGTCTGCTGAAGACGAACCGGGTGATGGCGGACAGGGTTTCGCGGACGCGACGCAAAAACCGCAGCCGCTGACCGAAGCCGAACAGGATCAGCTCGACACGCAGTGGCAGCAGCGACTCGCCGGTGCAGCCCAGCAGGCGATGGCGGCAGGAAAGCTCAAAGGCAACGCCGCGCGCATGGTCGAGCGACTGTTGCGGCCGTCGGTGCCATGGCGCTCCCTGCTCGCTCGTCATATGAGCAGCTCGGCTAGAACTGACTACAACATCATGCGCCCCTCCCAGCGCCGCGAAGGTGACGCAATTTTACCGAGCCTCTACGCCCGACAGATCAACATTGTGGTGGCGCTCGACACCAGCGGGTCGGTTAAGTCAGAAGAGTTCGATCTGTTTCTGGCCGAAGTCAACGCCATCAAGGGGTCATTGAATGCCCGCATCACGATGCTCGCGTGTGACTCGGAACTCGACGAAAATTGCCCATGGCACTTTGAAACGTGGGAGGCCATGCACCTGCCGGCTCAAATTCGCGGCGGCGGTGGAACGGACTTCAGACCGGTGTTTGACTGGCTGGACGCGAACAGCGTGACCCAGGATCTCCTGATCTACTTCACCGACGCGCGCGGGCGTTTCCCTGAACGTCCGCCAGCCGTGACGACGCTGTGGCTGGTCAAAGGTGGAGAGTCGATTCCTTTCGGTCAGCGCATCCAGCTGAACTAGTGCGCTGATGGCCCGGGCCTGCTGTCGATTCGGCCTCGGGCTTTCAGCGGGCGGGCCCTCGTGAATGAGTGCCCTGCCGCTACCGAATCAGGTAAAAGCTGTCAGGGCTTTTTGGGTGTCTCGTACTTCACTTCTTTCTGGAAAGGCTCCCAGTCGGTCTCGTATCCGACAAAGCCCTTTTCGTTCGCCTGCATCTGGCGGGTCTTGAAGTGCTTGGCCTGACCCTCGGGCACCTTGGGACGTTCTTTTTTCTGCTCGCTCATGGCGTTACCTTTGATTCTGATTAAATGTGTTACTGACTTGCGCTCTGTTCAGCGAGGCGTCTGATGCCGCTATTTTGTCATTTTTTCCAGACTGCCGAAACCGCGAAACACACGAAACCGGGACGGCGGACGATGTTCTCCCGGGTATGCAACTAGATATACAACACGCCATCGCGACGTGAATGTATCGTTGGTTTGCCTTCCTGATCATGGGCGGCTCGAAACCGGGCCTCGACACACAGCGTCTGAATCAGCTCCTTGTCGACGATCTCGGGGTACACCCCTACAAACCGGGCTACCTCCACCGCCTGGGGGCGGCAGCAGGCCTCAAGACGCTGTCGGTCATCCCGCTCCAGGCCGTGCAGCATGAGCAGGCGCGGCGCCTGTCTTTCGATATAGCGTCGGCACAGATCCTGTTCGGCCTCGGTCTCCCAGTCCTCGCGGACCATCAGCGGTGGGAAAAAGTCCGGGTCGTTGTCGTCGCGGTCGAACCACATGCCTTTGCCGTTCAGGCCCGCTCGCTCCGCAACCATTCGCTCCAGCTGATAGTTCACCGGCGGCGACTGGCTCGCTTCTTCGGCTTCGGTTTTGGCCACAGGCATTACGGCCGCCGGCAGCGCGGTCCAGTCTGGACGGGCCGGAAATTTTTCCATCTGCGTTGCTTTGACACACGAAAAAACCAGCGCCAGCGGCGATCGATCTTTCGAATCAAGGAGCCAGTATTCGAAGCGATCGGCTCCCGCAAACGGCAGCTCAACGTCGGTAAGGTAGGTGATCAGTTCGAGAAGGTCCTGGTCGACGCTGCCATCCTCAAGCGTTTCGGGATCGGCGACGTAGGATTTGATGTCACTCGGCGTCATTGTCGCAACGCGCACATGCGTGCGATTAACAAACTGTATTTCCCAGACGAGCCCATCCACCGTGAGAGCACGATAGTTGTCGTTTTCAGCGATCTGCACCTGACCCGAATAAGGCGGCATAAGGCGTACAGAAAATGATCGAACTGAATTGGAATGAGATGACATCAATTTTCCTGAATATTTTTAGCCCGGCTCTCGCTAGACCTGTAACGAAGCCACAAGCTTCTCGGCTTGCGCGATTCTCTCTTGCGCCTTCACCTGATAATTCTTGTAGTCGGTGTCCTCGAGCAGTTCGCTGATCGCCTTGAATTTCGCAACCGACATCTCAGCCATGTCGAGATAGTCTGACTCCGTAGCCAGTGCGACCATTGCCGAGGCGTGATTGGCATTCACCATCGTCCAGACCAGCGGGTACGACTCGCTGTTAAGCACTTTCAACGCGGCCTCGTAGATCGGAATAGAGGCCTCCAGCGAACCGATATCCTCTTCATGTTCGCCAAGAGCCTGCATGGCCGCCGCAAGATTGTTCTGGGTGATCGCCCAGACCACTGGGTCGTTCTCCTGGGTGCGTTCGGCCAACGCGTTGCGAAAAGTCACGACACACTGCTCGAGGGTGCGTGCACCGCGACGATGAATCCCAAGCTGATACAGCACGGTCCCGACGGCACAAAGCGCCGCAGCCCAGTCTTCACCCAGCTCTTCTCGTGGCAGGTGATTCACGGCTTCCTTGAGCAGGTTCAGTGCCTGCTTCAACATGCTCGCCTCGTCCTCAAGTATGCCTATGGCCTGCATCACGAGCGCCATGTTGTAGGAGGTCCTGGCCCACATGATCGGCTGCTCCTCCTGGGTACGAAGCTCCAGTGCCTGCTCATAGGACAGCGCCGCCTGCTCCAGAAAGTGAATGCTTCCGCTGCGCTGTCCGATCAAACCCATCACGTCACCAATTTTGTGGTGGATCAGGGACATTCGGTCCGGATCCTCTTCGCGAGTGATCATCATCTGCATGCCCTGAAGAAGCTCGATACATTGCTGGAACACATGGGCGCCACCCAGCCGCAGCTCGCGAACGTCGGCAGTGTCCTGCAGCGTGCGCTCCGAGTTGGCCCACTCGATCAACGTGGGCTTGTTGAGCTCAAGCTCGAAGACCGTGTTTTCAAAACGATCAATCGCCTGGCCCACGGCGCCATAGACCGGCGAGTCACGATCAATAATCTCGAGCAGGTTGCGGCCGTTGTTCTGATAACGCCATTGAAACGATGCTCCCAGTCCGGGAGCCAACAGCGTTTCGGCGTACAGATGTTGTGGCAACTTGAATCTCCAGGGGCGCCGCCGGCGTCACAACACCGGCTGAATCAACACGCGGCCTAGACCGGCTTAACTTTGGCGTCAGCGCCAACGATCTCACTGATATCCGGGTCAGCGCCAACCGGGCCGCCGATGGCGATCTCTTCTTCAGTCGCATCACGCACCGTCAGAATCGACAGCTTGAAAATGACTTCGCGACCGGAAAGCGGGTTATTGCCATCGATCGTAATGCTCTTGTCGTCGACGCGTGTGACGATAAACGATCGGGTCTTGCCCTCTTCGCTTTCCATCAGAATCGAAATGCCAACCTGATGGTATTCCTCTGGCACGTGCTCAATACGATCGGTGATAACCAGAGACTCGTCGCGCGGACCAAAGAGCTTGTTGCAGTCGATGGGAACCTCAATGACATCACCCGGCAGCTTGCCTTCGATCTCGGCCATGACTGGCGGCGCCAGAATCTCGTTGACGCCGTGCACATAGCCGATTGGGTACTCCACTTCGGTAAGCACGCTGTTGGTTTTGGCGTCGATCACCTTGTAGATCAGCTCGACAAGCTTGCCGCTGCTGACAGGATCTTCCATTGCGGGTTGGTTCATAGTCTTATTCCAAAGGTTCCAGGCATTGACTAGAAAATAGAAGCGCCAAACACCTTGACCTCTTCCTCTTTGTCGTAACCCAGCACCAGTCGCCCAAGCCACTCGCCTTCTTTCTTGGTGCTACGCACACGGTACAGAACCGTTACGTGTTCGTTACGGCGAATCAATCCGAGAAAGTCATAGTTGGTATCCAGGCTCCGCGTCAGTTCGCTCTTTGCAAACTGCTTGCCTACCTCAACCTCATTCAGTCCATACAGAAGATCGTAGGAAAAATTGCGAATAAACTTTCCATACTCCCCTTCGTTGGAATAACGAATCAGGTCGTCCCACATTGGGTGGGCGATCGCCAGAATTTCTTCGTCAGTGTTCTCGATGATGTTCATGAGTCGATTAGTCTTGTGAAGTTCGCGATAACGCTAAAACGAATGGTGAATCATGGCCAGCTGTAACCACCGGACCGGAAATCTACTCCCGGCGAGACCGATAAAATCAACAGAGAATCGCCGGAGCAGACGTCGGCAATTGCAGAAAAGACGGACGGCGAGAAAATGTCTGGCGGGAGAAAAGCCAGAAGCCACCGCGATTAAAACGGCAGCTCCTTGTGCAGCTGGCATGGTGAAGGGTGTCGCCTGATCCTGCGGATCAGGCGACTACAGAATTACGCCGCGTTTTCCTTTTTGCCATCGACTTCAGCCAGATGGTACAGAGGCGCTTTTTCCATGGTGTACTCACCCGACTCCGGATCCCGTCTGGAAACCGTCAGTACGTGCCAGTTGTCGTCGTCCAGCTTCATCGCGTCGCCGCGATAGTAGTAGCCAGGCCAGCGAGTTTCTTTTCTGAACAACGTGTGCTGGACAACCGCTTCCGATGTGAGGTGACGGTGCTTGATTTCCCATGCACGCAGCAGCTCATGAATATCTTCGGCAGCAACTTTTTCAAGGTCTTCTTCAAGAAGTTTCAGCTTCTTGAGACCGATGTTCAGCAGCTTCTCGTTAGTCATGTAGCCAACGGTCACACCACCGGCGTACTCGTCCATCAACTTCTGCAGTCGATCAAGCGCCTGACGCGGGTTGATGTAGTTCGGGTTCACCGAGCCTGCGGTAATCTCGTTGCGATAGGTGCGATAGGTCTCAAGTGGCTTGTAAATCTCTTCCTTGCGCTTTTCGATCTGCGCATCGGAGACACTGATGCCTTCAGCCTTGCCGTCATCGATGTACTGACACGCAGCTTTCGCAGCCAGTCGGCCTTCGGTGAAGGAACCGGAAGAGAACGCGTGTGGCGTACCACCGACTGCGTCGCCGGCGCCAAACAGACCTTCAACCGTGGTCATACGGTTGTAGCCCCAGAAGTACTCGGGTGGTGAAAGGTCTGATGGTCCAGAGCACCACGCGCCACAACCGGTAGCGTGGGAACCCATGACATAAGGTTCAGACGTGGTCAGCTCGGGGTTCTCGTACTTGGGATCTACGTCGGTAGCCGCCCACAGCACCGCCTGCCCCACGGTCATGCCGAGGAAGTTATGCCAGCCGATCTCTTCAAGATGTGGATCCTGGAAAGCTTCCATGGTCACCATGTGAATCGGACCGCGTCCTGCATTAACTTCGGAAATCATGGCGTGATTTCGAAGGCAGGTCGGGATCGGGCGATGGGTCAGGTGAGAA
>CALHMG010000044.1 GCA_938034705.1 uncultured Gammaproteobacteria bacterium | reverse complement strand
AAAATGCAGCAAAGAGGTCAGGCCCATCTGCAGTACTTTCACGGAGCCAATCCACTCGGCCTGGTTTATCTCTCGAACATGGAGGACTATGGTTCAGAACGTTCTGTGCGCGAGATATTCCACTACTGGTTTTCTGACGGTACTGACTATGACAACGCCCGGCGTTCGCCGATTGGTCCACCACCGGGTTACGTCGTCGGCGGGCCAAATTCGACCTATTCGGGTAGCTACTCCCCACCGAGCGGGCAGCCAGAGCAAAAGTCGTACCGTGACTGGAACGGCGAAGACGCGGCCTCGCGAAGCTACGAGATCTCCGAGCCGGCAATCTACTATCAGGCAGCCTACATTCGCCTGTTGAGTTCGGTGATCGGCGAGTACCGCGCTCGCAGGTAAGTTCGCGCGCAACGGTTGCAAACCAACCGGTCGGCCTTTGGGGCCTGCCCCGGGTAACGAGGGGGCTCCCGGGCGGGTGACCCAGACACGAGAACGTTGACGTCTGATGACGGATCCACAGGGTGCGAGTGGGTCCGGTTAGCCCATGATTCTGACTCGCGGCTCAGCAGCCCTGCTTAAAAAAGGGCGATTCCGGACTTTCCTGATATCCCGAAACGGCGCGGCGCCGTGCTTCCGCAGATTCTGAGACAGGTGTGTCGCAAAGGCGACACACGGTTGTTTACGAACGAATTACGGTGTTTTACAGGGAGCAAGCGGTAGAATTCGCCTCGGAGGGGTTTACGCGAACGATCCAGAGCCAGTCGATCAATGTGGTGGGGAGGGCGTGTAGGACAACACGCAGTCGGTTGGCGCGCGATAAACCAGGAAAAAATGACTCATGAATAAAACAGAACACAGGAAGTTCCGTTTGAACTCGCACGGCATCCAAAGAGGATCCATGCGGAAACTAACCGGCTGGGTGCTGGCGGGCGCCATCCTGTTCGTATCGACTGGTACGGCCCACGCGCAAATCGTTTTTCAGAACACGTCGGGTACGGCGCTTGAAGGTTTCAAGTCCGAGACCTGGGGCGCGGGCTGGGGCGACTGGAACGGTGACTTCTGGCCGGATCTCTTTATCCACAACCACCGTGAACGACCCACGATGTATCGCAATAACGGTGACGGCACGTTTACCAACGTCGTTTTGACCGCCGATACATCGCGCGCGTTTTTATCAAGTCGAACCATCGATCACCACGGTGTCGCGTTTGCCGATTTCGATGGCGACGGTGATGAGGACCTGTTTGCAGTTACCAACGGGTGCTGTACGGCGCCACTGCTGATCAGCCAGGGCGAGACGTTTACCGAAGAACACTCCGCCAGGGGTTTGCCAAAGCTTGATGGTGACGCAAACCACTGGCTTGACTGGAACAAGGACGGGCTTCTGGATCTGATATCCAACGGGCAGGTCTGGCAGCAGAACGCCGCCAACAATTTCTCCTTCACGGGCTTTATCAACGGTTGTGGTGGCAACTTTGGCATGCACCTGACGGATGTGACGGGAGACGGTTTTCAGGAAGTCGTGTGTTTCAGAGAAGGCACGTTCCCCAAATCAATTATCGATTTCTCGGGCAACAACCCGATTAACATTACGTCGAGTTTTCCGGTCATCAGTAACGTTATAGATTCAGTCGTGGCGGACTTCGACAACGATCAGGATCCGGACTTTCTTTTCATACGCGGCACGAGTCTGGTCAATCAGGCCAAGCAGGTTGATTCGACGCGGATTGAGGCAAACCTCGACACGTCACAGGGGCAGGTCGCTTCTCAATCGAATAATGAGGATGCCGGTTTCACGTTTACCGGTGGTGGCGTCCTTACGGTGACGCTGAACAAGGCCAACGGTTTTGCCGGCGTTGATGTCAAGGTTGGAGCAAACGGGCCCGTGACCGCATTTGGCTCCCAGGTCGTCGTGACGCTTGATCCAGCGGATTCATCGACCCACGGAATTCGGCCAACTACCGGATCTCGCGATGTTCTGATTGGCTATGACCCTGGGACGAACCAGTGGCAGTTGATTCAGGACGGAGCGTCGTCGCCGTGGTGGCTCATCTACGTGCAGATAGCCGGCACCGCCGGGATTTCCAATCTGGCAACGCAAGGACTTCGGTCGGTGGATCTCCCGATCAGGCCGATCTACTACCGCAACGACGGCGGCGGCAACTTCTCGAATCAAACCTTCGCCGCCGGCTTTGCGCAGGATATTTATCAGTGCAAATCTGCGGTCGCCGAAGACTTTGATAACGACATGGATGTGGACCTGTTCTTCGCCTGTACTTCAGGCGCCGAGAACCTGTCGAACCGAGTGTTTCGAAATAACGGAAACGGTGTGTTCACCGAAGTCAGCGCTACCGCTGGTGGCGGTGTGACAGGCGCTGCGATCGCGAACGGTGCCGGTACGGCCGACGTCGCAGTTTCGGCCGACTACGATAACGACGGTTTTATGGACGTTGCCGTCACCAACGGCATCAACACGCAGCCAGTTCGTGTTGGCGGTCCGCATCAGCTTTTCAGAAATGCGGGTAACGCCAATCACTGGATTGAGATTGAGCTTGCCGGGACCACGTCGAACGCTGCAGGCATTGGAGCAACCATCGTCGCGAGCGCCGGTGGCGTAACCCAGATGCGCGAGTACAACGGTGGCTATCACCGATGGTCTCAGAACCACAAGCGCGCGCACTTTGGGCTCGCGGGCAACACGTCAGCTAATCTGACGGTAACGTGGCCGAACGGGTCCGTTGAGACGTTTAACAACGTCAGCGCTGATTCGCTTTATCTGATCACGGAAGGTTCCGGCATCGCGCCGGTGAACCCGGGGCCGGTAGCAGGACTGCCGGCGGCTCAGGCGGGCGACGAATGTGGCACGCCGGCGTACCTCGCACCGCTTGACCGTGGACTTTTTGTCTACAAGAACTGCGGTACCGGGCGCTGGAGCGTGCGGGCTGTGGGCGGATTTCAAACCAACACCATCACCTATGTCGGCGACGTCACCACTACGGGGTCGTTCTCGAACGTCAGTCAGTTCAGTCTGGAGGGAAGCGACTCGTTGACTTCCGGTGCGTCGAGCATCAACTACTCACTGCAGACAGGTGCATCGGGTGAAGACGGTTTTAACTTCGACGTGTCTGCAAGCGGGTCAGTTTGTCTGGATCTGACTGCGCCCGGCAATGTGCCAATTTATCTCGGGGCGGATCACATTCCGATCACCACGCCGCTTGATTTAACGACTCTGGGTGCGTGCCCAACCGGTGGATCCCCGACGCTCGCGGTGCAGCCGCTGACGGTGGATGAAGGCGTGGGCGCGGCGAATATTCAGGTTACGCTGACACCCGCTTCCTCCGGTGTTGTCACGGTTAATTTTGCGACTCTGAATGGTACCGCGGTGGGAGGTCAGGACTTTTTCGGTAAGTTCCAGGCGCTGACGTTTAACCCAGGTGAGACCAGCAGGACCGTCACCGTTGATATTATCGATGACTCAACAGCGGAATCGACCGAGTTCTTTAACGGGCGCATCTTCAGCGCGTCCGGCGCAACGATCGATGTTTCGACGGCTGCTGTCACGATCAACGACGACGACTCGGGCGCCCCGACCCTGGACGTTCAGCCGCTGACCCTTGACGAAAATGCGGGTCCTGCGGTGATTCAGGTGACGCTCACACCTGCCGCGACTTCGGTCGTGACCGTTCAGTATTCGACAAACGCCGGAACAGCCACAGGCGGGCAGGACTATTTCGGTACGACCGGCACGCTGACGTTCAATCCTGGTGACACATCGAAGACCTTCCCGGTGAC
>CALHMG010000043.1 GCA_938034705.1 uncultured Gammaproteobacteria bacterium | reverse complement strand
GGAACCGATCGGTCTGAATACGCTTCCAACGCCCCGGAAAATTCTCCGTCCAGCCGCGAAAATTAGCCTGTGCCTGAAGGTTTCAAGATGCCGGGGTTAGCGGCAAGACTCTCGACGCTGGTTTTACTGCCATTTGTTGTCGTTGCGTCGGTTGCGATGGCGCAGGGTACGAGCGACCACGATCACGAGTGGCTGAAGGCACTGCGTGCTCACGACATCAAGGCAACAGGCGGGCTCGTGAACAAGGTCAGCAACGTCGATCTTGCGCCCGCCGATGGGCGCACCGCGCTGATGCTTGCGTCCAAGCGCGGTCTTGTTGATCTGGTCAGGTCTCTGATTAAGCGTGGTGCTGACGTCAATGCGAACAACAGCAACGGCGGCACGCCGCTGATGTATGCGGCGATTGCGGGAAACACGGATATTGGCCGCATGTTGATCGAAGATGACGCCGATACCAAGGCTCGTGGATCCAACGGCTGGAGTCCACTGATGGTTGCGGCCGCGAAGGGGCACTCGCCATTCGTACGGCTGCTCCTCGAGAATGGCGCTGATGTGAACGCGATAGATGTTTACGGCTGGACGCCGCTCGCAAGGGCCAGCTTTGAAAAACGTAACGAGGTGGTCGGGATCATCGTCTCGGTTCCTGGCGCTGATATTGACGCCCGCGATGACCAGGGTGCGACGGCGTTACATCATGCAGCGTCGGTCGGAGCGATCCGGATCATCGAACTTCTTCTGTCGGCAGGTGCAAACCGAAATATCAAGGATTTCAAGGAATTGACACCTCTCGATCGTGCGAGAGCCGGTGGCTACACCGAAATCGTGACGCTGCTTGGCGGTCAGTAATAGCAGTGAGCGTTGCCCGCGCAAGCGTGACCTCAGCCGCAGCTACGCAGAGCGTTGGAGTATTCGTTAATCGTCGACAGCTCGGTGACGCTACCGGTTTCGACCCGAACGTCTGAACTGCCCTGTTCGAGCATCAGGCGTGGACCGAACTTGGCGAAGAACGCGTCGAACATTTCGCCCCCGTGTGTACCGGTTGCGAAGATTTCATCGCTTTCGCTGTCGACTTCGAGCGCGATGGCCGCCAGTGGCTGTGGCGCCGGTCCGCCAAGCACTCGCGCGCCCTGAGCGGGGTCGTAAACGCTGCGTTCGGAGCAGCAGAAAATAACCTGACTCTTTTGCTGCTGCTTGAAGTTCTTGTCCGAAAAGTTAACTTTCTGGTGCTGGTAGTTGATGAAACTTATTGTCCGCGCGGGGTGGCTCAGTTTGTGAGAGCAGATTGCCGAGAATGCGACCAGAGATCTGTTCTTGCCAACTCCACCGGACCAGCTGTAGCTCGCGCCGTCGACGGTGTCGAGCTTTGCGGCTGCTGCGGCCGGTTTGCCCAGATCGATGAGAAAGCAGGGTGTTTCGGTGAACGGATACTTGAACACATAGGTTTCGCCGGAGGTAAGCGATGCCGCCTTGATCGGCTTGCCGTTGCTGTCGACAAGTCGGGTTCTTTGATATCTGCGGACCGGGGCCGAGGCCTGCGCCAGCAGTGACGGGCTCGCTGCCACCGCTGCCGCCGCCGTTGTGCAAACTTTGACGAACTGTCGTCGTGAGTCGTTGTCCGGGTCAGTCTTGTTCATGGGTTTCATTCAACAGGCGTGTTGGCATGCGTTCCGTTGTTTTCAGGTTCAATCATGCGTTACCCGATCGAGGGGGTCCAGCCGCGTTCGTGGCGAGCCCGAGGGACAGTACCCGTTCTGCGTGTGTTTACCGCGAACCAAAAGGCAACCGGGGCGGTGCGGCCGCCCGACATCATTTCCTACGACCCGACGCCGAAATAGTCGCCAGGTTGCAGCGACATTGCGCTGCTATCTTCACTCGATAACTGCAGCGCTCCATTTTCATCAACGGTGTCTATGATGCCGGTGACGGTCTTTGTTGGTTCCTGAGCCGACGTCTGGATCTGCGTCAGGGCGCCGTAGGTGCGGTCGATTCGCGGGCTCCAGGCCGCAAGCACCTTGGCGAACCCTTCTTCATCCCACGTATTGATCCAGTGAAGGAAGTGTCGACCAAAGAGATTCATAAGTTCGGTCGCGTCGGTCGTGTTCTCTGAATCAACGACACGAAGACAGGTGCTGTCGTCGAGGTTTTTGGGTGGCGACCCGATGAATATCTGTACACCCAGAACAAGCGCCGCCTCGGAATGCATTGACGACGCCTCCGGCAGTGTCAGCGACACCCTGGCGACGGTTTGATCGTTCAAAACAACGCGATCAGGCCAGCCGTACTGCAACGTCACCATGGGGGATGCACTGGCGGCAATGGCCTGACCCACGCTTACGGCTGCAACAAAGCCGTACTCGAAATAGCGCGCCGGCGCCACGTCCGGCTGCAGTATCAGCGCGCAGTCGAGATTGCTATTTGCTCTCGTCATGGAACGATAGACGAGCGTACCTTCTTCTGCCCCGGCGGCGGCAAGCTCCAGCGCGAGCGGCATCGGCGCATCACTCGACTCGCGTGGTTCGTACTGTGGCGGTAGCTGGGTTTCGAAAGTACTCACAGGATCTCTGGAACACGCTCCGTGCTGATTAGCTCACATTTTGAGGTATCGTAACCCGGGTGAACAGGTCGCCGTCTATTCAAGCAGCAATTCGGTGCGTAGCGGGTGCTGCGTGCTGGTTGCTGGCAATCATTCTCACGACCGGGCCTGTCACCGGGGTCGCACAGAGTGAAGAGTCGCTGGTGACGATCACCGAACGCGAGCGCATTCGCGAGGCCTTGCGGTGGTCCTGCCGATCCGATGCTGACGATCAAATGGCAGGTGGAGGTGCGGTCGAGTCCCAGAAAGATCTCAAGCGGCGAAATCGAAAGATCGGTGTTGGTTTCACGGTCGGTTATCCAGACGACTCCGAGGTTGTGATTGAGATTTTCGGCCCCGCTGGCCAAATCCGTCGAGTTCACGTCTCAATCACGGACATGCTTGGACGACCGTCCGTGTTTGTCCGCGCGGACCAGGACTGTTCGATAATCTCAGGGCGGGTGTTCAGGTACGCCACTGACGCCGGGGCGGCATTTGCTCTTGCCGGCCTCGACGAAAACCTGACGCCAACCGGAGTCGAAGAACCGGTGGATCCGCCTTTCCCGGCAGTCAATCAATCTGGCTTCAATCCGACGGAGCCTGACTCGAATCGTATTCGTGTTGCCCTCGTTGACTCGGGCGTCGACTACCGCCAGAGATGGCTGATGGCCAGGCTTGCCCGCGGCAAAGACGGTCGCTTCGCAGGTTATGACTTCTGGGACAACGACGATCGTCCGTTTGATTCCAATCCTGCTCGGTCCGCGTTTTTTCCGGCCCGTCACGGCACACGTGTGGCCAGCGTGATTGTTAACGAGTCGCCGGTGACCGAACTGGTTCCCTATCGTTACCCGCGGTCGGACATGCACCGGATGGAGCTTCTGATTGATGATGCGACAAAGCAGGGCGTCAGGATCATGAATCTGTCTCTGGGAAGCCGCGATCGCGAACAGTGGATGGCGTTCGAAAAGGCGGCAGCTGATTCTAAAATTCTCTACATCGTGTCCGCGGGCAACGACGGCAGCGATCTTGATCAGATGCCGCTGTTTCCCGCATCGCTTGAACTGGAGAATATGATCGTTGTCACTTCCGCGAACGATGATGGCACTCTCGCGCGTGGATCCGGATTCGGAAAAAACACCGTCGATCTGCTGGTTGCCGGTGAAGACAGGCTCACACGCGCGTTCGGTGGTGTAGTGACAGAGTCGTCGGGTTCAAGTTTCGCGGCTGCAAGACTGTCTGCGTTCGCGGCCTGCTTGCTTTCAAATGAGCCAGACCTCAGCCCGGTTGCCTTGAAGCGCAGGATACTGGGTCTTGCGTCCAGCATCGGCGTTGACGTCACGGCGGCCGGGTTTCTGAAGCTTTCGACCCAGCATGATCGAGGTGCGTGCAAAGGGATTCCGGACGCGCCGCGTCCCGGTCCCGTTTCGCGAACGATGGAAATCTCGTACGGGGTCATGCCATCGGTTGTCGAAACGGAGCGACTGGAGTTTTCGGCAACGCTGGTTCGCGTTAGTCCGGATGACTGGCCTGATGAGAACACAACCACCATGCTGTCTGAAGCAGCGGGGCTGTTGAGTCAGTGCAACGTTCGCTTTAAATCGGTCGAGGTCATCGACGTCACGGCACGGCTGGAAGATCGGCAGATCAGTTCTGCCGCGATGGGTCGACTTGTCGATGCCGCTGAAGGGGCTTCACCCAGAATTTTTCTCATGCACGACACGTTGCAGGAAATCGAATTTGGCGCTCAGGCTATCGGCAGGTCCAATGCAAGACGTCGCCCGAAGCTAAAAGACACGATATGGATAACCGGGTGGACGCCTCACCCTGGTATCGCGTTGGCTCACGAGCTGGTGCACGTGCTGGCGGACAGTGGTCTGCACAAGACCCAGTCAGACAATTTGATGAACCTTGAGACAAGTGAAACGACGCGTCAGTTGACCCAGGCTCAGTGTGGTCAGGTCAGGAACATCGGTCTGGGCAATCGCTTGCTCCGCCGCGCTGGCAACCACTGAACAGCGACATGTGAGCTGACCGAAAGCAGCGATCCGGGTCAGTCGTCCGGCGACCACTCCCACAGTTTCAGCGAATCGTGCCCGTCTGCTGCGGGTTTGACCATGTGCAGATTTTCGGCGATTCCCTCGTCGGTCATTTCACGACTGAGCGCGATCAACGTGCCCGAAGGGAACTCGCAGGCGCTGGCAACATATTCGACTTCGGCGATCGCAGCTTCCATGGCGGCCTCTCGATCAGGCGCGCCGAGGTGGGTAACAAACCCGTCCGCCAGCGTGTTGATGACTTCCTGGTATTCACCGTCGGTGATGTCGGCGACCTCGGCCAGGGTAGACCAGCCAAAACTGTTGATTCCCATGAAGCCGTTGCGAAACGCCTGAAGTCGCTTGCCGGCGAGGGATTCGTCGCTGTCGTGAAGGAACATGAATGCGCCGGTGACAGCCCACTCACCCGGATCGGATGGTTGCTCAAACACCTCGGCATCGGATGCGTCCAGGCGAATGTTACGGAGAAATGATCTCAAGTGGCTTGGGTGCAGACTGACTTGTGGAGCCTTGAGTTTTGCAGTTCGCCCAGTCACTAACAAGCCAGAGACGCAGTTTGGATTAGGGGGTTTTCCCTTACTCTTTCGGACGTGTCGTGTGTCACGCGTTTCTCAATCGAATGTCGTAGATCTGAACTATTTTTGTCTATGTATTTCCTCGCTCTGGACCCGAGGACCGCCAACAGCTGCAGGGCTGTTTTCGGTGTCGGTTTCTGCGCTTATTCATCTTTGATTTTGATTTAAGGAACTCGTGATGACTGCTTCGTCTCACACTAAAATGATTGTGCGCTCAGGTATCCGTGTGCTGGCCGTGGCTGCGACTTTCGTCGTGGCGCCATCGAGCCATGCTGCGCCGTTTGTGTATGAAGACGCGACGGCAGGAGCTATTCCCGACACCGCATGTGCCAGTTCCCTGACTCGCGTGTTCAACGTGTCCGACACGTTTACGGTCAGCGACCTCAAGATTGGAATCAACCTGAGTCATCTCATTCGCGGGCAGGTGCGCGCGACGCTGCAGTCGCCGGCTGGCACGACCGTTCAGTTCATTACCAACTCAGGTGATGCTTCAGACAACTATGACATGTACGTCAGCGATGATGCGACGGGAGCATTGAACGATACCAATAACGACAGTGTTGCCCAGGCCTGGTTTGCGAGGGAAGCGAGTCCTTCAAACCCGCTGGCTGCTTTTGATGGACAGGCCGCTAACGGTAACTGGACGCTTTCGGTCTGTGACGTCACCGGCGGCACTGCCGGCACACTGAACGTCGCCCGACTGATTTTTGATGGCGTCCCCGCAACGCCGGCGCCGGTGGCCGGTGAAGAGCCCATTCAGACGTATTACTTTCCGTTCCCGGAACAGCACGTGCTGACATCCCTCGACACTATCACCAACATTCTGCGCTGCGGTTACACCTTCACCGCCTACCAGCCGGCTGATCCAATCCACGCGTACGCGTCTGTATCGACGTCGTCAGACAACACGATTATTTATTACGACCACTGGGAAGACGGTTACGAGTTCGACATTACGAATCCGACTCAGTCGACCACCGAAATCTGGGGCGACGGCGATATCACCAACGGCTTTCCTCCAGGTGTTCCTTCTGATCGACTTGCCGCAGGTTCGACGGTCCTTCTTAAGGAAGATGGCATCGTTTCGACAACGCGGCAGGCCGTGATTGACTACGACGCCGAGGACAAAATTGCCTCAACGCAGTTTATCTCGGTTACACGAACGCTTTGGGCCACAGGCAGTGACACGCTCTTTGCTGGCGCACTGGAGATGTACGACGTCTCCCGCTGGGGTACCAAATACATCATTCCCGTGGGCGAGGACTTGAGCGCCGCGTCCCAGGAGGCCTTTTCCTATGTTGGTCTGCTCGTGCAGGCGAGTGACGACGCAACAACCGTATATATCGATACCGATGGAGACGGCACGCCTGATCAGACGATCGTGCTCGATGAAGGCGAAACTCACTTCATCGATGGCGGGGTCGCCAGCGGGACAATCGTGACCTCGACCGTCCCGGTACAGGTCAATCTGCTCACGGGCGACGTCTGTTCTACCTTTGAGTCTCGATGGTTTACCTTGTTTCCGGAAGATCGGCAGAGCGACAGCTACTACACGGCCGTGGACTCGTACGATGTCAACAACGACGGTGTAATTGACGTTGCGGCGGGTGACGTGCCAACCGAATTCTGGATTCACAACCCCAACTCGACTCCGATTACCGTATTCGTCGAAGACAACACCGGCACCGCGAACGTGGTGATCCCTGCGGGGGGGACTGTGGACGTAACGGCGAACCCGGACACGGGATCACACCTGTACACAACAGACGGCAGCAAGTTCATACCAATCGCGACTATCGACAGCGAGGACACAACGCCTGTCGGTGGCTCGTTGAGTAACACCAACGACTGGGGTTTCGCGCTGACGCCGGAAGAGGAGAGCTATCAGCAGATCCTTGTGGGTCTCGGTTTCGGTAATGATCCCACCAAGCCTGACTTTGATGAGAATTCGAGCCCTGTATGGTTGACGGCTGATCGCACCGACGGTGGCGTACCTACCGGCGGTATTGATGTCTGCATCGATTACGGTGGCGACAACAAGGGCCCGCTGTGGGATCCAGGCATTGAGTGGAACTACGACGTTCAGATCAATCTCGACCCGTTTGAGCAGTATCTGCTCACCGAAGACGACGGTGATCAGACAGGCGTCTATGTTTTTGTCTGTGATTCAGATCTCGGTGATCGCCAGTACGCAATGATCACAGGTGCCTGGGGGCAGGATCCTGCTACCGCGTCCGGCGGATCGCCAGCGATTGATATGGGCACCACCGTGCCCAACCTGCAGAACGTGCACGCCGAGAAGAAGGTCGAGCTTTCAAACGACAACGATGGTGACGGTCTGCCCAACGTTGGCGATACGTTGACTTACAGAATCGAAGTGACCCAGATTGGTCAGTTTCCGGTTGCCGTAGGCAACATCAACTTTCTCGACGTACTGCCCGTCGAGGTCAACTACATTCCCAACACGACGGAAGAGGTTCGAATCACGGCCTCAGGATCATCGACAACGACATCGATACCTGACGCCGGCGTGACGCCATTTCCGCTGGACGAGTCGGGCCACAACTCAAGCGTCGTGTTGCCGGTGGGCGCAAAGTTCATTCTTCAGTTCGACGTTGTCATTATCACGTTGCCACCGGCTCCGGACGTTATTCTGAACGAGGCTCATGTTTCGTCCGCCAGTTACGTCTCCACGCCCGAGGTTTCCGTGGCGCGCTTTGTCGCGATCGGTGACACCGTATGGCTGGACAGCGACGCTGACGGAATGCAGGACTTCGGCGAACCGGGTCTGGCTGGCGTACAGCTTCTGCTGCTCGACTGTGACAACGACGGCACCAATTGCACGCCCTATGACTCCGACCCAACAACGCCCGGTGTGCAGACGGCAACCACGACGACCGACGCCAACGGCAACTACATCTTCGATGGACTGCCGTCAGGTAGCTACTCGGTAGTCGTTACCGGTGGTGTTCCGGCAGGTCTCGGGCTTACAACCGTTGATGACCCCGGGTATCCCGGTGACAACAGCGAAGCTGCCGTCATCGGTGCGCTGAGCATGTATGTTGATGCCGACTTTGGTTTCGGACCCAATCCCGGAACTGCATCCGTTGGTGATTTCGTCTGGAACGATGCCAACGGCGACGGCGTGCAGGATTCTGGTGAAGCCGGCCTCGCGTCAGTCGATGTCGAACTTTACGACGTCGGCCCAGACGGAGTTTACGGCACCGCTGATGACGTTGGCGTTGTTGCCACAACGACAACAGACGCCAGTGGCAACTATCTGTTCGCTGGCGTGGCGCCTGGACAGTATGTGGTGCAGATTGATGACACGACGCTGCCAGCTGGATCGACGGTTACATCAGGTCCGCAGTCAAGCAGTGATCCGAGCAACGTATTTACGCTGAATTCCGGTGACGTCGACCTGACCGTGGACTTTGGCTACGAGGTTCCCGGGACCTACAGCATCACCAATACCGTGTGGATGGATCCTGACATGGATGGCGCACTCGATCCCGGCGAGAACGGAATCGCCGGTGTGACCGTCAACCTGCTGGACGACAACGGCAATATTGTTGCCACAACAACGACAGATGCTAACGGTGATTTCACCTTCAGCGGGCTCGCCGATGGCGACTACACAATTGAAATTACGGATACGGCCGGAAACCTGTCCGGACTTGCAGGGACAACCTCCGAAGCCTCGGTCTGGGAAATGGATGTCACTGTCGCAGGTGGCGACGTTGTCGGTGAGGACTTTGGCTACAACCGTACGGGAACTATTGGCGACTCGATCTATAGTGACGCCAACGGCAACGGGGTTCAGGACAGTGGTGAGCCGGGCATCGGTAACGTCACGATAGAACTTTATGACCTCGGGCCCGATGGTGTGCTTGGCGGTGGTGATGACACGCTGGTGGGTACCACGACGACCGACGGCACGGGCGCCTATCAGTTCACCGGCTTGTCCGATGGCGATTACGGTGTGGTCGTGACTGACGACAATGGCGAGCTGACGGGTGATTCCAATACTGGAGACCCGAACGGCGGCGCAGATTCTACAAGCGTGGTTTCATTGAATTTGTTTGATCACGACAGTGATCCGGGTACCCCGGATGTCGTGAGCAGCGATCTTGATCAGGACTTTGGCTACCAGCCTCCAACTCCAGGCAGTATTGATGGCACGATCTGGTACGACGTTGATGGTGATGGCATCGATGACGGTGCCGGCGCCGGTGAAACTCCGCTGGACGGCGTCACCGTGAATCTGGTCGATCCTGGACCTGACGGCATATTTGGTACCGCGGATGATGTGGTCATCGCGACGACTACCACGGACGTCAACGGTGAATTCTCGTTTACCGGTCTCGACCTGGACGAAACTTACTATGTCGATGTTGTCGACGGAACGGTACCGTCTTACGCGCCAACCCATACGACGGACAATGACCCGTCTTCGGTAAGCGATCCCGCTCCTCAGGCGATAACACTGACATCGGCGAATCCATCCGTTGGTTCCGGCGATACGGGTGGTCCCGCCGGCGGTAGCCGAGTCGATTTTGGCTATGGCGGTGCGTCGACCACCCCGATCACACTGGGTTCGTTCAAGGCCAAAGTGCTGGACGACAGTGGTAACGTGAAGTTCAAGTGGTCGACCGTTACCGAAGTTGGCAACCTTGGCTTCGACCTGTATCAGAAAATCTCTGGAAAGTGGGTTCGCATCAATCCGGAGCCGATCAAGTCGACCGTGATCGATTCGGTAGAAGTGACTCGCTACAGCTATGACGCGTCAGGCGTCACGGCCGATACGTTTGCGATTGTCGATGTAGACATTCGTGGTAAGCAGACGATTCACGGACCGTTCAAAGCGAACAAGCGCTATGGTTCAGACCGTGCGCAGCGCACGCGCACGGACTGGCTTGAAGTTGCCAGCAAGGCCAAGACCAAGCGTGAGGCACGCAAGGCTCGGCGCAAGGCCCGACTGATGCGTAAAGCCGAGGCGGCTATGGTGACCGAACCCTCCGTTTACGCAGCCGCGAGTGCGGGTACGGCCAGCGCGGACAGTTCCCTTGAACTCGAGATGATCAACATGGTCATCCGTGATGCCGGCGTGTATCGCGTGACGTATGAAGAACTGGCCGCTGCAGGTCTGGATCTGCAGGGTATCAGCGTCAAGCGCCTCGCGGTTGCTACAGGCGGTGAGTCGGTTCCGATCCGGGTCAAGCCACGCCTGAAGAACGGCAAAAAGAAGAAGTTCGGTCCTGGCGGATTTATCGAATTCGTGGCTCAGCCAGAGTCGACGATCTATGCCGCAGAGCAGGTGTACACGCTGAGTGTTGATCGAGCGAATGCGAGACGCATCAAGGTGTCGGGCAAGGCGATTCCGAAAGGACCCGCACCGCGCTGGTATACAGAAACAACACGCGTCGCGCCGCAGACCGACTACAGCTTCTCCGCTCCCGCTGGAGATCCATGGTTCGCGGCTCGCATGCTGGCGTGGGGTGGGGCATACAGCAACGGTTTTGACGTTCCTGTAGACAATCTGGTGGAAGGTGTTGGCGTTGCCTCACTGAGTCTCGATATGTGGGGCGTTACCGACTGGCCTGCACCGAACGACCACCATGTTGTGGTTTCCATGAACGGCGCCGAGGTCGCGGACGAGGTATTCGACGGTTTGGCGGATCACCCGGTTGACGTCGAGCTTTCACCCGGAATGCTCACTAACGGATTGAATACGATCAATATCGAACTTCCGCTTGATACCGGAAACACCTTTGATCTCGTAAATCTCGAGTCGTGGGCCGTTTCCTATCCTCGCGCGTTTGTTGCGCGAGGCGGATCGCTGACCTTTGACGCCACCGGTGACAAGTTCAAGGTGGCTGGATCCTGGGCCAGCAAGGGTAACGTTGTTTATGCCGTAACAAATTCTGGCAACGTAAAAATGGTTCGAACCAAGCGCGCTAAATCCTGCGAGGTTGAGAGCTACTGCGAGCTTGTATTCGCGGGTCTTGGAAAACCGGCTCGATATTTTGTTGCGTCCAAGGAGAATCGAAAATCACCAGAGCTTGTGGCTCCAGTTTCTACTGACACGCTGCATGATGGTGAAGCCGAATATCTTGTTGTGACGCATCCTGACTTTCTCGGTGAAGACCTTGATCGTCTGGTAGCGGCTCGACAGGCCGACGGATACTCGGTCAAGGTTGTAGACGTCCATGAGATTTACGCGGCCTACGGCGGTCATCGTGTCGATGCCCAGGCTATTCGCAAGTATCTCAAGCACGGTGCCGAGAACATGGGTACGCGTTTTGTGTTGCTCGTCGGTGGTGATACCTATGACTATCATGACCATCTTGGTCAGAACGCCATGAGTTTCATTCCGTCGATTTACGTGCAAACTGATCAGGTAGTTCGGTTCGCGCCATCGGATGCTGCGTATGCGGATATCGATGACGACGACATTCCTGATCTGGCCATCGGGCGCCTGCCTGTTCGTTCCAGTGATGAACTTCGGTCAGTTGTCGACAAGACGTTGAGTTACACCTACAACGACTACGCCAACAGTTCGGTATTCGCGGCTGATGCGTTCGATGCCGGACAGCAATATTCGTTCAAGTCTGACGCCGAGACGATGATTCAGAACCTGCCGGCCGCGTGGGCCAACAACGTTCAGAAGGCGTATGTTGATGATCTTGGAACTGAAGATGCCAGAGACGTCATTATCGACTCTATTAATGGACAGCTTGGCGAAGGCAATGGCGTTGCCCTTGTCAGCTACGTGGGCCACTCCGGGCCATCGGACTGGAGTTTTCAGGGGTTGTTTGGTGAAAACGAGGCCAGAAGTCTCCAGAACTATGGCCGCCCGACTGTCGTGACGCAGTGGGGATGCTGGAACACCTACTACGTCGCCCCGTCTGAAGACACGATGGGCCACGCATTCATGCTGGGTGGAGACGGCGGGGCCGCCGCTGTGCTTGGCGCGAGTACGTTGACGCAAGCGGTGTCTGAACGAAAGATGGCGCTTGAGCTGTATTCGCGAATGCTGACCCCGGGTGTCACGCTCGGACAGGCGGTGCTTGAAGCGAAGAAGGCGTTTGCCATCAATAATCCGCATGCACGAGACGTCATTCTCGGCTGGACGCTTCTCGGCGATCCTGCATTGATGATTGAGTCGCCGCAGTTCTGACAGTCTGGCTGCCAACAGTTCGGGCAGAAACTGTCTGAGGAAGCCGGGTGTAAAAGCCCGGCTTCTCTTTTTGATGAAGGTCGTGGGTGAACCCGCGACGACGCTTCGATAAACAATGTGTCCATATGCCGTGTGCGCTGCATCACAACCACCCGCAAACCGCATGAACTCTACGTTTTTGCCGGACGATGCGACTTTCTCCCGAACCTGCAGGGAATATCTCTTGTTCTTAATGTGTGACGCTACATAGTGCACCCCATCCTGATTGTGGAAAATTCGTTTCATCGATTGAGAGAACGATTACTTCCTGGGGGATAACAAGGTGACTTCCGAACACAACACAAAACAGAACAACACCGTCGAAGAATCGGTGAGTTCGACTCGACGTAACATCATCCGAAGTGCAGGCGGTCTTTTCGTAGCCGGAGCTGCGTTGCCAACAAGCTGGACAAAGCCAGTCGTTGACAGCGTTCTGCTGCCGGCCCACGCTCAGACCTCCGCGCCGACGCCAGCGCTGAGCTCAACGGACTCGGTAACGGAGCCAGAGCCTGCTCCAGAACCACAGCCTGAGCCGGAACCGGCTCCAGAACCCGAGCCGGAGCCAGAAGATCCATCAGGCAAGGGAACAGGTGGATCCAACGATGACCCGGCAAGTTGTGATGTCGCAACCGATGCGTCCTGTGACGACGGCAAGACCGACAAGCCTGCTGAAAAATAGCAGCTGCCGACTTGGTGAAAACGCCCGCCGCCTTTGAGGCAGCGGGCGTTTTTTTTC
>CALHMG010000042.1 GCA_938034705.1 uncultured Gammaproteobacteria bacterium | reverse complement strand
GCGTTCGCGAAAACGATTGCGTCGCGATTGTGGTCGCCGACAACCTCGGCTTTGGCCTGCAGTTTCTCGCGGCCGTGAACGCAGGATTCTGTGTCGTGCCATTCAACGCGTTGACCCCGCCGTCGACCGTGGCGGCACAGTCGGCACGGGCCGGATGTTCCCATGTGGTCATCCCCGAAACCTGGAACGGCCGAGAAGCCGGCATGCCGCTCTTTGCCGAACATGGCATCGGCGTGATTACGCAGGCGCCCGAGCCAGAAAGCGTTACCGGGTTTTCACTCACGTCCGAATTTCAATCAACCGGCGAGCCGGCGAATGTTGCCGCAAGCCTTATGCTGCGCACCTCCGGCACCACAGGCGAACCCAAGCTTGTTGCGCTGAAGGCCGCGCATCTTGACGACTCGGCCCACGCGGTTATCGAAAGTCTGTCGCTGACCGATGATGACCGTGGCATCTGTCTCATGCCGTTACTTCACGTGCATGGCCTGGTCGCCTGCTTTCTGGCGCCCCTGCTCGCAGGCGGCGCCATGAAAGTGCTCGATCATATGGACGTCGCCACGCTTGCGCAGGATCTTGAAAGCGACCGGCTGAGCTGGTTCAGCGCGGTACCCACGGTGCACATGACACTGATGTCACGCTTCGCAGATCACCTGAGCGAGAACGCGGGAAAATCACTGCGCTTCGTACGGTCAGCATCGGCGCCACTGTCAGAGCCCGTGCGGGAATTTTTCGAGACCCGGCTGCAAACCCAGGTGCTCGAAGCCTATGGCATGACCGAAGCCGCGCATCAGATTGCGAGTCAGCGTTTTGGCGAACCGGCGCCGGCAGGTTCTGTCGGGCGGGTGAGCAGCGACAAGGTGCAGCTGCTCGGCACGGCCGGACTCACACGTTCAGGTACTGGGGAAGTTGCGCTGAATCTTGGCGATCACTTTTCGGGCTATCTCGCTGGCGGTAGCGACAATAACTTCCACGACGGCTGGTTCCGAACCGGCGACATCGGCGAGATAGACGGAGACGGATTTCTTTCGCTTGTCGGACGCATCAAGGAAATGATCAACCGCGGTGGCGAAACGATTGCACCCCGGGATGTTGAATCCGCGGCGCTGACCTGCCCCGGCATCGACAGCGCGTGTGCGTTTGCCATTCCCCACGAAACGTTTGGCGAAACCGTTGCGCTGGCGGTCACAACCACGGACGAGGGCCTGGACGAAAAAACGCTGCGCCGCGCGATGTTCGCGCTGCTTGCGCCACCGTTGATGCCGGCGAAGATCGTGTTTATGGAAGAACTGCCGACCGGAGCAACCGGTAAAATCGATCGCCGTGCTCTGACTCAGATGGTTGCCGACGGAACCGCCGGCTGACAGAACGACACCGTGGCGACCCTGCGGAACCTGCCCACGGTAAAAACCAGGTTAGCGGGTTCAGTCGTCGACGGAAACGTCGTGCTTCTCGACGACCGTCATGGTGGACTGTTGCCGGTCACGGCCGTAGGCCGACACACCCAGCACGACCAGCACGGAATCGTTGATCAGAAGATCAAACACGATCGACACATCGCTGATGCGGCATCGAAATCGATTCTTGAAAGGCTGCAGGACCCGCACCTCTTCACGAAACGGATTGCGGCGCAGACGCGCAATCGCGTTCTGTACTTCGTTGGCCTGAGCGGCGGACAGATTGAAGTATTCTTTTCGCACTGACTTTACAAACGTTGCCTGCCATTCGGCTTCCGGGTCTACCGTGTTGCGTTCCCAGGGCTTCCACTGACGTCGCGAGGCCTCGGCTTCGCGCTTTTTATATTTCTTGATACCGCTGTCCGTCGCGCGGTCTACTCTCAGTGAAAGTTTTTTCGCTTCGAATTCAGAACTGTCCATCATGATTCTTCACCAACGATGACGGTGACCGATTCGCCGGAAGTGGCGGTACGTACAGAGATTCGTAAAATCACAATGAGGTCTTTCGCAGCATCAAGATCAAACACAATTGATCCAGCCGGCAGACGATAGCGATAGCGATCGGTCGACGGCATCAGTCGCCGTACGTTTTTGCCGAACGGGTTTTTCAGCAATTGCGACATCGCCGACTCGACGTCGTCGATTTCGCTGTCAGGAAGATCGGTAAAGTCCTTCCACGCGCTGTGCACAACCACCGCCGTCCACGCATTACTGTGCGCACCGTCCCAGGGACGAAAGCGCTTGCGCAGGTACTGCTGTTCTCGCACCCGATACTTCTTCATACCGGCTTCAGTGACGGTATCGGCGGGCAGCGCCAGGCGCTTGTCGAGGTAGCTGGATTCGTTCATTAGGTCACAGCCAGAAGCCCCGAGGGGTCAATCCGGCTTAGAAAAGATGAGTTTTCACTCACTTCAGTATAGGTAACCGACCACGCCACTGTGTTCATCCGTCGGCCCGTACCGCCGGACCAGCGAGTGATACCATTGGCCACGGAAATTGCAATCGGAAAACGAGGCCAAACATGCAGGACTTTCTGGTCACGTCGGTGATTGCGTCAATCGTCCTGACGGTGCTCATCAACGTCATTCCGCTGTTCTTCCCCAAGTCGACCCAAAGAGTCGAAAAGCGAATCCACGACAAACTCGAGGAGACGATGCGTGACCAGGAGGCGGGCCGAGGACCACGCGTCAAAGTGTTCTTCCCGTGGAAGACCATGCTGATCATTTCGCTCGCGCTGACGGTGATCGTCAACCTCATCGGCTACCTTTACCGATGATGTTGCCAACCCGATGAGTACCCAACGCGACACGGACAATTTCGCGTCAGGTGTCGCGTTACTAATTTTCGGACTCACCGTAGCCGCCGCCGGCGGCAGCGTGATGAAGCTGCTTGTAGAAACCCTCCCGGCCGCCCAAATCACGTGGTTCCGGTTTCTCGGCTATTTCATCATCATGATCCCGCTGATCCTCATTCGACTGGGGCCGTCACAGTTCAAACCTGCCCGTCCACGATGGCAGGTCGTGCGCGGCATTGTGCTCGCGGTGTCGACCGTGAGTTTTGTGATCGGCGTCAAAACCCTGGACTACGCCGACGCCATCGCAATTCTCTACGCCTACCCGTTTCTCGTGATCGTGATGGCGCGGCTGTTTCTGGGTGAACGCCCGCCGGCCATGGCATGGATCGGCGTTGGTGGCGGTTTTCTCGGCGTGCTCCTGGTTGTACGACCGGATTTATCCGGCATCAACTCAGGCGCCCTGTGGGTGTTGCTGTGTTCGGTTTTTGTCGCCGCCCAGCTCACCCTCAACCGGTTTCTGGGTTCCGTATCTCACCCGTTCGTAACGTCGTTCTGGGGCGCTCTGGTTGCCACGATGGTTTTATTGCCCATGGCTATGGCGGACTGGCAGGAACCCGATCTGCGCGAGTGGCTGCTGCTGCTGTTGCTTGCGGTGATGGGCGCGTTCAATCAGACCATCATTGTCATTGCGTTCACGCGCGCGGAGGCTGCCAAGCTTGCGCCGTTTACGTACGCCGAGATGATCGCGGGCGTTGTCATCGGTTTTTTCATATTCGGCACGCTACCCGATGCGCTCTCCTGGGCCGGCATCGGCCTGATCGTGCTGTTCGGGGTGCTGGCCGCTCGCGCGTTTGTGCATCGCAATGTGCCCAAGCGAACGCCGAGGATATAGGTCGCGCTGATCTAACTGCGGACCCGCGCGAACGCGGCCTGCAGGCGCGCCAGCAGCTCACCGTGATCTGGCGGAATCTGATACATCTCACAGCGCTCAATATCGGCCTCCAGGGAGTCCCACTGAATCGCCTCCAGCTGGGCAGCCGAAAATCGGGCAAATACTGACGGATCACCCATCTGGGCAACCGGGTTAAGCGTGCCCGGGCGCGTTGCCATGGCGTACGCGACATCGGGCGAACACAGGTATCGAAGAAACTCGACGCCGAAGGGCGAGGCGCCGGGGTGATCGAGCAGCGACGTGATCTCTGTAAAGACGATTCCGCCCCTGCCCTCGCCTGTCGCGTCGATCATCGGGCCACGACGGGGCGTGATTGCCCGCAGGTTGTGATGCCCCTGAAGTCGCGCCGGCGACACGGTGTAGACACCGCCACTGAGATACAGATCGATTTCGCGATCCGCGAGCGCCTTGTTCAGCACATGATGATCATCGGTAATGATGGCGGCATTGCGCGCCCAGCTGCGCGCGGTCTCGGTGAAGAGTTCCAGCTCGTCATCGTTCAGCGATTTAAAAGGGTTGAGACCTGCGGTGATGCAGACATGAAAGATGTTGAAATCGTCATACAAAAGCACGCCGAATCGACGCGATGCTTCTGACGCAAGCGCAAAGCCCTGATCTTCAGCGTTGTTTCGATCAATGACGTCGGTGTTAACCACGAAATTAAAGCTGCCAAAGCGCTGGCAGATACCGATTATTTCGCTGGCGTCGTTGCGCGCCCACGTCGCGAGTCGATCGAACTGCGGCAGCAGGCCGCCCAACAGGGGCTCAAAGATCGGAGCATCGAGGGTCTTGATCATGCCGTGCTGACAGAGGTAGTCGCGGACCCAGGCGTTATTGATATTCAAAACGTCCCAGTCCGGGAGCTCGCCGCCGGCAAGCCTCCCCGCGGTGCCCGCGTCTGAAAGCAGCGCTTCGCTGTGGCCCGCGATACCGTGGCGTCGACAGAACTCACCAAGCACGTCTTCGTCGTCGTAGCCTTCCCAGCACAGCAGATTCAGTTGCGGTCGCAATGCTCGATTACCTCGGTTGTTGCGACGCTTTTCGCGTGCAGTTAGATGCTCATGTCGAGCAGGTTGTAGTCGTGCATTGCGGCACGCGCGCTATCGTCAAACCGGTGCTTTGTCCCCGCGTCTGCATGAGGCTTATAGATGAATGACTTTTCGTCGGGGAACCGCTCGCTTCTCGCGTCGATTGCGTAGCCGATGATCCGGGAACGTTTTTCGATGTGGGCGTCATCATAGGTCGCCGGCGCAGCGTGCAGACCACCACCGGATACGCCGTAGACCGAGCGACGACGGTGAAAACCCATGTTGATGGTCACACGCCAGTCTGGACTGGTGTTGGCGAACGAACCATGCAGAAGCTGACGATTGCTGATCACCACATCTCCCGGCGCACAAATCAGCGGAACCGCTTCGGGTAACCGCTCGGAACCCACCTCGGCGATGCGCGACTTGATGTCTATGCGACCCAGTTTGTGCGAGCCCGGCACGACCCAGACGCCGTTCGCGGCCGTGCAGCCGTACAGCTGCCCCATGAAATTGAAGCCGTGGGAGCCTTCATCCCAGTGCGGGCTGTCCCAGTGGGTGATGCCGTCCTGATGCCACGCAACAGACGCACCCAGACCCGGCTCCTTGATAAACAGCGCCTCGTTGAACGGAACAAAGTCGTCACCGTTTACGGCCGCGGCGATGCTGAGCAAATCGGGATGACCGTAAAAGCGCAGGAGTGCATCTGAAAACTGCAGCGTACCCAGCATCAGATACACAATCTCTTCCGGCGCGTCGTCCGGCGCATCAGGCTCGACCATCTTGACGGGATGACGTCCGTTCGCTTCTTCGGTGCCGCCAAAAGGATCGCCAAGTGGCTTTGACCAGAACAGCTTGGGAGCTTCGCAGTTTGCGTCGAGCGCCGGGCGACCGTGGGCATCAACGGTCGCCCCGCGATGGACCGGCAGGCGATCCATCATGTTTTTAAGATCGGCCTCGAGGTCGGCGCGTTCGCTGGCGCCGATGACGCCGGTGAAAACATAAAAGCCGTGGTGCCAGTAGCTCTCCACAATCGCAGGATCAATCCGGCCATCGGATGCGTAGCGCACGGGACCGCGATTGGGTAACGAGAGCGCGCGGGACTCACCCGCCTGCAGATACTGCGCCATGGCGTCGTGGTGTTCGCCATAGGTCGTCGTTGTCGGCTTGGAAACTCCAAATGCCTGAGAACCCATCATCAAACCCCGCGCTCAAGTGGACAGGCACTATTGTTTTGGCTGCCGATCAACTCCACCAGCCGCTGTTCCAATACGCAGCAAAAATGGCGACCGCAGGCCGTTCTCATGTACGCCCCCCTCTCGGGATGTCTTCTGCGGTGCTGGATGTCCATTGAGGACAGGCCACGGGAGGAAAGGCCCGGACACGTTCGCGGCGTCGACGGGCCCGGACGGGTTCATGCCGTGGTTCGAGTGCGCGGGCCACGGTGGTGCAGCACCAGATGTCAGGGCCAGGCCATCATCCAAAACTCTCAAAAATTCGTAACCGATAGGTATCGACTAACAAAATGAGTGTCTGTCCCCGAGGGGGGAGAACATGGACACACACGCTGGTTTTGCCAGTTTATCGTCAGTTTTGAGCACACTGATCACGCTTTAATCAAACGCTGTCACCCATTTCGAGGAGGCTCGTGACGAGAAAACGTCCAGTTTGTACGGGTTTGTATCGATTCATAGACATGGGAGAAAACCCTTCGTAGTCTGTCGGGGTGTCGCGACAGTGTGATTCAGAAATGTGGCGTACGTGCAGAAGTATTGAATACTGTGTCAGCCCGAGGGGGATAGTTATGCGAACCACCCATCTTGTAACCGAATCTGTAAACAGCCCGTCAGTCGATCGTTCTGTTCAAAAAATAAGCTCCTTTCGCGCCACGCTGAAAGTACTAGCGCTGGTCGTGCTCAACCTGGCCGTGATCTACATGGCATGGACGGTGGTATCGGACAAAGCCGATCTGAACCGGCCGGCCCATTCAACGACCCTCGGCAGCACCAGCTGACTTTAGCGCTCGGCACGGCTGCCTAAGCCGGCGCTAAAAAATCCCGGTAGCTCGCCGCGGATTCCACAACGCCGGCGATCTCCCCATCTCGAAAGACAATGATGGTGCCGTGACCACTGTCCCATTGCGGAAACAGGTGCAACGACGCAAAGAGATGCGAGCCCCAGTGCTCTGTTTCATCCATTGAGAGATACGCCTCCTCAATCTCACACAGCGCCCACGCGTCATCGGGCGAGTTGACCCGAAGCGGGTTACGCGGATCAACCGATTCAGTCGCGCCGTCCGGCGCAACATCAACCAGTTCACAGATGTGATGATAATGGTCGAGCATCAGCTGCTTGAGTTCAGGCAGAACCTTGCCAGGCTCAATCGACGCCATGAGGTTCAGCGACTCGACGAATTTCTGGCGCATCTCGTGGGTCTCTTCATCGCTGCGCCGCCGCCCGGGTTCACCGAATTCGTACAGCAAGCATTTAAGGTCCTGACTCACGAGCGGCACGCCGTAGCGAAACTCAAAGTAGCCCTCGTCGTGATAGCGCGGCTTTCTCAGATCCGACACGGTCAGCGTGCCGGGCGAATCAGCGATCAGCATGTCTTCGCCGAGAGCTTCTTCCTCCATAAGATCCTGATGTGCCGCATCAAGCTCCTGCTGCAGTTCGATATCGAGCGTTCGCTCGTCTTCAACCAGCCAGCCAACGTCACCGCGATACGCAAACGACTGCGCTATTTCTTCGAACATTGAAAAATAGACCGGGTCATCCGAAGCAAAGTAAGCCGTGATCGTGTGAAAGTGATCGGGCGCTGAGCAAAACACCAGCGTTCGCACAAACCGCGCTTCCTCGGCAAAAAAAGAGCCTTCCTCAATCCACCCGTTGATTCGGTATTCGCGCAGCTCGATCTTTTCAGGCTCACGCCGACCGTCATCTCGCTCCCGGCTCAGCGAATGCAGCCGCATGCCTGTCCGGCTGCTTACGAGAATTCCATCGTCAAATTGCAGGTCCAGAATTCCGACGGTACCGGCAAGGCGTTCGCCGACGATCGACTCTTCATCAATACCGGCAATATCCATTACCACCGTATCGATATTGAGCTTGAGAAAATACTCATCCGTGCCTGACGCAGGCACCCAGACATCAAGCTTGTCGAGATGACGCGACAGTTGAGCTTGCGGTGGAATCGTGACGACGTAGGTATTGGTGCTGACGGTACGAGACACGTTTACCCTCTTGATGTCGGTGCCGGTATTCGTTGAGTTGAATTCGATTGCGAGAGGCCGATAGCCTGTACTCGGCTGCTCGAATTCATCTAGCTGGACTTCTTCAGCAATCCTGACATCGACCAGATTCCAAAAACCGGCCCCAGAGCAAGCAAGCCGAGCGTCGGCCCCCAGCCAAGATACGCAACCGCGAAAGGCATGCTTTGAACTGTAGCAATCGTCAGCGTAAAACCAAGGGCCGTCTGCAGCGTCATGATGCTTCCGGCGATATCCGGTGGCGAATAGTCGGCGATCAGCGCCGAAAACTGCGCTGAGTCCGGAATCACAAACATTCCCCAGAACACGACGACCGCAAAAACAAGCCAGACCGGTCCGCCAAACACCAGTGCGGTGGCGAGCGCACCGGCTCCACTGAGCGCCATTACGATGATTGTCGTTCGCGCCTTGCCGACGCGATCAGCGATAAACCCGGCGGGCGGACACATCACGGCGCCCGCCCCGATCGCGACAAAGGCCGTGATTTTCGCCAGCGAAAGCGCCGACGCCTGATCCATCCGCGTGGCGTAGGAAACGACCAGCGCCGCGCTGATCCACGCCCACATCGCGTACAGCTCCCACATGTGACCCAGGTAGCCGCCAAACGCACGCCGAATCCGCTGGTCCTTCCACGCAATCAGAATTGCGCGCGCCTGGAACGCCGGCGTGCGAGTGTGATGCGGCCCGAGACCCACAAAAACAATCAACACCGCCGAAACAACACCGAGCGCGGATGCCAGCATGGTCGCCGTACGCCAGTCGGCGCCGCCCAGAAATGAAAGCAGATGTGGCGCGGCGGTCCCTAGCGTCAATCCGCCAACCACCAGCCCGACCAGCCAGCCCCGGTCCTCCTTGCCCCATCCGACAGCAAGTTTCATACCGATGGGATACACGCCAGCCAGAAAAAACCCGACAAGGAATCTACAGCCGACAATCACGACATCTGAAACGCCGTCAAACACCATCACAAGATTGCTCGCCGCGGCAAGGATCGACGCGACGGCAAACACCCGTCGCGGGTCGAGACGATCGGCAATCCCGGACACGGCGACCGCGAGCGCGCCAACCACGAAACCGGCAGAGATACTCGACGTCAGCGCGGCACCGAACGCGTCAGACACCGGCCGCGTGGACGCGAGGTCCTCGAGTACCGCCGCAGACACGAACCAAAGACACATCGCCGATATCTCGGCGATCACGAGAAGCGTGACGGATCGAAACTTGCCGGAATAACTCAAAGCAATGGTCAGTCAGACGTTCAGTACGAACGAGGACAGAGTCCGGACTGAAACCAGGAAACAAAACTCTCTATCGAAAACGTCGGCAACCCGGTGGCCTCACGGATGCTCGCCGCGTAGGGCACCATGTTCGTGCATTCAAGAACGATGGCGCCAAGATCTGGGTGAGCTTCAACCAGCGCTAGCGCCGCATCGATGTTGTCCTGCCTTGCGAGTTCCACGTCGAGTTCCAACTCACTGCCCAGAATCGCCCGGGTAAACTCCCGGCCCCCTTCCGTTGAGCCAATTGGTGTATCCGCAGGAACATGGGCTTTCTCGAGATGCAGCGGCGTGAGGTTGGACTTGGAAATAGTCAGCACGCCCGCGCGTTTGCCAGGACCCAGCAGCCGATTCACAAGCTCAACCTGCATCAGGGACGACGTCGCAACAGGCACCGGCAATGCCTCTGCAAGCTCCTGCTGCATAAGTGCCAGAAACCCGCAGCTTGTGGTGATGCCGTCGACACCGTCGGCAATCAGCTCCTCGGCGGCTTCTATAAATACCGGCAGCAGGCCTTCGGCCTGTTTGTTTACAACCGCGTCTGGAGACGCACCGCGCACAATCTTGAAATGCACAGGGAAAGGCCAGGTGACTGCGTTACCGATATCGCCCGGTATTCGCGGAAATTTCGCTTCGAGCATCAGTATCCCGACGCTCGCACCATAAATCGCCTTGCCACCGCGGGCCTTGTTCGAAGTATTCATAGAAACCTACTGTGCCTCACGCCCGGCAAAATTGCATCCCGACGCGCAACGGCGACCCGGAAATTTCATACCGGCCCAGACTGAAAGCGGGTTGGAGAAAACACGGATAGATCTTCGCCCGTGCGCTGACGCGTTATCAGGTCGGCGAGCCATCGTCCTGTTTTGGGTCCGGCCGTGAGACCAACATGGTGATGACCAAAACCTGCCCACACATTCGAAACGCCGCCAACGGCACCAATTAAAGGAATGGAGTCCGATACCGCTGGCCTGAACCCCATCCATTCATCGACGCGTTCGTATTCGAGTTCCGGCATCAACGCCTGGGTATTTTTCTTCAGCAGCGCGAGCGCATGCGCATTGCGTTTTTCATCAGTCCCTGCAAATTCCAGCACACCTGCGCAACGAAGGCGCCCTTCCATGGGCGTCATCACAAACTTCCCACTCGCAACCATCACGGGTGAACGGGGCAATAGCGAAGGCTTCACGAACTCCAGGTGATATCCACCCTCCGCCTCCATCGAAACTTTGATATTGAGTTTCCGCGCGAGTTTTCCCGACCACACGCCCACCGCAAGAACCACACCGTCGGCGTCGAGATCTCCCACTGAAGTTTCAAGACCACAGGCGGCGCCGTTGTTAATGTGGACATCGGATACCGACGCCTTCACGATGTTGCCCCCGGCTTTTTCAACTTCGTCGGCAAGACTGCGAACGTACGCACCAGGGTCACTGATTCGACCGTGATTCGTGCAACGCACACCGAACCCAAAGCGACCTTCGAGGACCGGGTCGTATTCGGCCAGCGCCCGCGCGTCAAGCTCGTGGAACTCAAAACCGCGCTCGGCTCGCATCTTCCAGCCCATCGCATCCGCCTCAAACGCCGCACGATCGTTGTACCCAAACACGTAGTCGTCATCGCTCATGTAACGTGCTGCATCAAAACCTTCAGTCAGTGCACGATGCTGCGCAGCCGAGTCGCCAAGCAGATGAGTCAGCGCATCGGCGATTCTCGCAACATCGTCGACGTTGGCGTGACGTAGATACTTGAGCAAAAACGGCGTCAGTTTTGGCAGATAAGACCATCGCAGAAACAGAGGCTTGTCCCTGCTTGCGAGCATGGCGGGTACCTTTCGAAGCAACCCGGGCACGGTCACCGGAATAACGGACGCTGCCGAAAGAACGCCAGCGTTCCCGTGGGATGCACCCGATGCCGGCCCCTGTGCATCGACCAGCGTTACTTTTATACCCGCACGCTGCAGCCACACCGCGGTGGCGACGCCGACGATACCGGCGCCAACAATCGCAACGTGTTTTGGAACATTCTCAGACATGGGTCATCACCGTGAGCAAAAATAATGCATGCGTCAGTCATCATATCCAATCCTGAGACGACTGACCCGACCGCAACCAGACAAGAGCACGTATGAACAACACCGGACAAATCACTTTCAGCGAAATGGACCGCGTCATCTGGGGCAAGCCTGCAGCTGCAGCACTCGCGGATGAACTTCAGCACGTCGGGGCGAAACGAATCTTTTTGATCGTCAGCGGAACACTTAATCGTGAAACTGACGAAATTGAAAAAGTCAGGCGCGCGCTTGGCTCAAAGCTGGTTGGTGAATTCAGCGCGATGCCGCCGCACACACCGCGCCGGGCGGTGATTGAAGCGGCCGGGATGATTCGTGCGGCGAACGCGGACCTGATAGTGACTCTTGGTGGCGGTTCCGTGACCGACGGCGCCAAGGCCATCACGCTTTGTCTTGCCAACAACATCACAGCCGCGCCGGACATCGACGCTCTGCTGCCGGGCAGGACGCCGGTCTCGCCGCCTTCGATCAGACAGATCAGTATCCCAACAACGCTTTCAGGCGGCGAATTCAGCGCGTTATCCGGTGTGACGAACGAGGCAACCGCCAGTAAAGACATCCTGCGGCATCCGGCGATCATTCCACAAACGGTAATCCTGGACCCGGCGGTAACGGTTCACACGCCCGAATGGCTCTGGCTGTCGACGGGCATACGCGCTGTCGACCACTGTGTCGAGGGTATCTGCTCAAACGATTCCAACCCGTACGCGGATGCCCAGGCGCTCAAGGGGCTTTCACTTCTCGCAGAGGGCCTGCCGAAAGTCAAAGCCAACCCTGCCGATCTCGACGCCCGCATGAAATGCCAGATGGGTACATGGCTGTCGATGGCGCCGCTCGCAAGCGGCGTCCCGATGGGGGCAAGCCACGGCATTGGCTACGTGCTCGGAGCAGTTTTCGACATTCCCCACGGTTACACGTCCTGCGTCATGCTTCCTGCCGTGATGCGCTGGAATCAGAGCGCCAATGCGGCCAGGCAATCCCAGGTCGCAGACGCCATGGGCCGATCCGGCGAAGATCCGTCTGCTGTGCTCGATGAATTTATCGCCGGACTTGGGCTGCCGCGCAGCCTGGCGGGCGTCGAGGTTTCAAGCGACCGCTTTGCGCAGATCGCCGAGCAGTCCATGGCCACACCCTGGGTTCCGCACAACCCCAAGCCAATCAGTCAGCCGGATCAGGTCGTCGAAATTCTTAAACTGGCGACCTAGTCGTGCGGATGTCGGTGGATTCAGCGGGTTTTGGCGGCCACCGGCCCTGAATCAGAACCTGAAAATAAAAAAGGCTGCGCCCTCGTGAGGCACAGCCTTTCCTATCGTGTCTCGGTGTTGACCTCGACACCAGCTTTTTACGTAATCTGATCGACCGCGTGCCTGATGATCGCATCACGCGTGGTTCCAAGTCGTGCAAGTTCCGACGGAGTCAGGTAGTGCGCCCGATCGGCGACATCGGCGGCTCTGGCAGAAGCGCGGATCGTGTCTACCCAGCTGACCAGCTTTTGCGTAACGCTCTCGAATGCGCCAAGTGCTTCGTTCTCTAAAGGCTGGGCGACGTGCGTTGTAGTGGTCATAGTCTTTATTCCTTGAGTGTTGCTGACACGTACAAATGTAGTGCCACAACCCACAATTGATAAGACCAACCTTGTTCACTTGATTGATGACCAAACGGCATCAATGAAGTCACCAACTGTGACACGGATCAGTGAACGGTCGAAGACAGTGGTGACCGCTGCCATGGACAAGCCTGGCCTCCATCGTGCGCGCGGGCAGGACGCACACGATGGAGACGTTACGCAGTAAAGATATCTGGGGTGGCCGGCGTTCAGTCCTTTTGAACGCCGTCCATGTCTTTACTGCGTCAGCTTGATTCGACTGACACCCCACGGCTCCTTCATGGTTCGGCGTTGACGGTACTCGAGCACGTTTTCGCCGACACGCTGAACGGATTCCGGGATCAGCGTAAACGTCCGTTCCGTGCCCCCGTCGGGTGATTCACCCAGGTAACCGAGCGATTCGCCGTTGACGAGAACTTCGACTTCCTGATGACCGTCGATATCGTGCGCGATCGTCTTGAGCGTCAGATCGGTTCCGACCCCGTCAAAGAGCATGCGCACCAGCCCCAGATTCGCGCTTTCGCCATACTCGTAGCCATAAACGGTCTTGTTGAGCTGGTTAAGTTCAAGCGGAATTGATTCGGTCGAAAAGTCCCGCACGCGGATTCCTGTCACGCCCCAGGTTTCGCCGGGTGTTTTTTGCGTAATCACAATCCGGTTTACACCGAGGATCAAATCGTCGCGGTGCATGAAGAGAATCAGTTTAGGGGTGACTGCGTCGTCTCCGCCTGGCGTGAGTCGGCCGATTTTGGTCCCGTTCACGGTAATTACGGTCTCGTTGAGCGCATCAATATCCCAGCCGCGCAGCACAAGACCCATATCTCGCACGCCGGTGTCTTCGGTGAATTCAAACGTCAACACGTCAGTGGCTTCAGTAGCGCCGGGCACACCGGTACCGCGTGGCACCACATCCCAGGTATCGACCTCAAGCGGATACGTAAACGCCTGTCGGCGCACGGGCGAGGCGCTCTCGTCGTCCACCGTGACGATCTCAAGCTCTGGCGACGCCGGATCGACTAACAGATTGACAGTTGCCGTTGAAGACCCGGCGCTGTCGGTGTAGATACGCATCACAGATGGTTTGTCACCTTCTGCCAGCGAGTCATCGACGCCGCTGATCTCGATCGTGAATTCTTCATCCCACGCGCGAGCGTCTGCATAGTTAAACGACGAAAACACCGGTTCAGCCGCGCGAGGCAGGTACAGTGAAAAGTCTTCGGCCAGCTCACCGGAGTCTGCGGGCTGGGAGATGCAGCCGTCGTCAAAGCAGACTTTTTTGAACGGCACGCCCCTGGTCACTGTTGTCGCGCTGTCGTCATGTACCAGATAAAACTGCTGGTTCTCCGGCAGCTTACGCGCGAATTTAAGCCGAAGAATCTGACTCTCACCGCCCTCACTGAGCTTGATGCTCTGGCTGTCGAGTATCTGCACCGGACCATTGTCTGTAACGCTGAACGTCAGCGTCGACCAGATATCGCGCTCGGGGTCGGCTGCGTCCCTGAAGTTCAATGCGTAACCATCTCCCGTTGGCAAATTCTCGGGAATTGCAATCTTGAACTCGACCCCGCTCGTGAAAACACAGGCGGCGTCGCGACTGCCGTCCACGTCATCGCACGTCTGATAGTCAAAATTCAGCAGCTTGCGCAGGGTGTCGACCGACTGCAGTGGACCATCGACCGCGCGATAGTAGTCAGTCTGAAACGGCAGATCCTCAAAAGAGAAAAAACCAAACACCATGCTCAGCTGTTCTAGAGACGACGGATCGGCGCTTTGCGTCAGCTGGTACTCGGCATAATCAAAGTACGTGTAGGTTTTCTGTTCGCAAGGTTCACCGGCGCAGACAGCACGAAGTTCTGTCAGCTCCCGGGGAACGGCGACGTTGTCGAGACGCCTGACCAGAATATCGTCTCGAACCAGCTCAACGCTGAGTTCATCAGCCATGCGGTCGGGCGTGCGAATAAAGACGCTGACATCGCGTCCCAGAAAAACATTTGAGTCCGCATGGGGATATAAAACTTCGCCAGGCGCTGCGGATACCTGCGGTGAAACTGAAAAAGCGGTCATCAAGCCAACCGGCAAGACAACGCCAAGAAGAATTTTGCGGTGTGCGCGCATATCTACCTTTGCTTTGTCTGTGGTCGCAACCGTTGCGACGCAATCTGCAAATCACTGTAGAGGCGCAGATTGTTTTTGCTCGCAGATCAGCTAGGTGTTTTTCTTGATTGCACAATTAGTAACAATTTAAACGCCGCAAGTACCAGTTTTTACTACGAAACTCGCCATTTCCTTAGGAACGAATCTAATCCCGGGGTCGCATCGCCACAACGTAAATACGACGATCGGCCTAGTCTTTTTTCAGCGTTGCGGCGCGCTGCCGAGAATCAGAAATTGCGCGGTTTCAAGACGTGGTAGACCGCTTGCTCGACCCTCGATCGCGTCGCGTCGAATCCGCAAAGAAACCGAAGTGCAACGGGTCACCGGCAGGCCGATGGGCGTGGGCGTCCCTGACGATGGCGGTTGCCGCGACAACCCGCAGTGAAAACAGCAGCGCGTGCGTTCAGCTGAACCCGGATACCAGACCCGGAATCAGCAACAGCAGCACAAACCAGATAATTGTCAGCACAAAGAACGCGGTCGCGATCATTCCCATGATCCGTCCAGCAACCACAAAACCGCGCCGCGGCGCATCCGGCCCCATCGACTTCAAGGCCCGGTTACCCATGATCCAGGGCACCGGCCCGAGAATCTGAATGATCAGCAACGAGACGACACCGAGTACGAGTATGACCACGGCTTTGTCGGAGTTTTGAGCGCTATCGGTATTCATGACGAATATCTTAACCGCTGCTCCGGGATTCGTGACAAAGCGCGTGTCAGCGATTGCCAATAACGTTCTTTCAGTCTCGACTGGCGATCCACTGCGCCGCCGCCACAGCGGTCACAACGACCGCCGCGCCGATAATCTGTCCGGCAGACAGTGTCTCTGAAAGCAACAAGATCCCCCAGACGATGCCCCAGACTGGCGCCGTATTATCGAGAATCGCGGCCCGCACCGGACCGAGGATATGGATTGAAGTAAAGAACAGTATGGTGGCGAGGCAAAACAGCGTCGCCGACATGCCAAAGGCCACCCAGCCGGCGGTCTCGTTTGGCCAGGCGATGGTGTTCACGCTCGCAACGGTTCCCGTCACAATACTCGTGACCAGCATCATCCACACCATGGCGACAGCCGGATGAACCTGCTGCATCGACCGCGAACTTGAAATCACCAGCACCATGAATATAAATGCGGCCCCAAACGCGAGCAGCAAACCTCGCTGATCCAGTGACGCGAAGTCCGGGCCGAGCACCAGCCCGAGTCCACCGAACGCGCACAGCATGGCGACGACCAGCAACGGCCTCGGCCACGTGCGTGTCAGCGCCTTGTCCCCCGCCGTTACCAAAAGCGGATAGGTGAAGTAGACAATCATTACGAGCCCAACCGGCATGTATTTCAACGCGCCAACCAGCGTGAAGAGCTGCCCGGCCATGCACGCTCCGATCAGCACGAGTCCCGTGATCGCCCGGCGATCGGGCAACAGCTTCAGACCTTTGAAATGGCAAAAACCTGCGAGCACCAGCATGAGCAGAATGCTTCGACTGATGTTCAGTGCATGCACGTTCGTGCCGTAGCGGTAGGACAGTCTGGCAAACGCAAGATTGAGCGCGAACAGAGCCGCCGATGTCGCTCCGGCAATCAAACCAATGCGCAGCAGACGGCCGGTAGTTGTCGTGTTGTTGACGCTGGTGCTCATCGACTGGGAGTTTCGCCTGGCTGTGGGGGGTGAAAGCGCAGCGGATTGTACGCCTGTCGCTCATGACTCTCACTACCGAGGCGCCTTGAGGCACAATTATCAGGCAGCTCAGGGGGTATATCAGTGTCCGACCAACACCAGCACACCAGTTATCGAGACAGCCGCGATCGTGGTCGCGACTATCGGTTCGCGGTGCTGCGCGAAGAGCCCCTCTTCAGAGTCACTCACATCACCCGTGACGCGCGCCAGCTCCTGTGGTTGATACCCCTGCTTGCGCTCGTGGCGATGCAACTGTTTCCGGCTCCGCCAGGCACACCGCTCGATCGATTCCGCGACGTCGATCGCACCAACGCGAGCGAAGGCGCCAAATCCGGCATCTCACGCTACCGGACTGGTGACAAAAAGTTTGCGACTGATGTTCTTGTCAAACTCACCGACCAGCGCCGCCCAACACTGACTTTTTCAGTTTCGGCCACCTCGAACTATCCATTTCTCGACGATCAAAATCCCAGTGTATTTCTGCTACGCAGTGATGGACGCGGGTCCCGCGCTCTGAAAAACGTCAACTGCGAACTCGCCGAGACCCCGAAAACCGTCGAGTACACCTGCACCGCAAGGTATGTCAGAGCCGAGACCGGTACCCAATACCGTCTGGGCATCGCGGTAAGCGACGGCGATAGCCCGGCCAAGCGCTTTTACACCGATGACTTCTACATTGCTGAGTGAGCGGTCACCACACGATTAAGCCTCTCAGGACGTCGACTGGAGCAAACGGACCAGACTCGCTTCCGCGTACCCAATGCCGTCAGCACCCGCAGAGGGTGGCCCTGGCTGTCGTCAATTTGACTCATCAGCCTGAGTTTCGGGGCCACATCGATACATAATGTTACGCATGTCAGCGTATTCTCAGGCATAGTTCCGCCCCCTTCATCAGTTGGATTGAAGGTCAAAGTTGATGGACGACACAGTCACCTACTACGACGAAGCCGAAAAACTGGCACGAGACCTGCAACAGCACGAGCAGGCGGCGTCGTTGCATGACGAGTTTGTCTGGCACAGCAAAGTGCTTAACCAGACTCGTTCAGTTTTTGGTGGCCCGGGCGGTCTGATCGAGCGCTTCGACCTGGTACTGCCGCCCGTTCGCAACATGATTGCGATCGGCATCGTTCTCTCCCTGCTTGCCATCGGTGTCGTGACCGCGCTGCTGTATGACGGCGCAACAGACAGCCAGATGACCTCTGAAATGACAACAGAGCAGACGGATTCCGCATCTTCTTCAGCGGATGAAAATCTGGACCAGGAGGTTTATGTCGGATTCAAGTCGATCGCCAAAGATCGGCAGATCGAGTATCAGTTGCGACTCGGCGTGGATTGGTCCACGGCGTCCGTTGACGCGTTTGTCGTCAATGCAAGTTCTGAAAAGCGAACTGCGGTTAACGGAAGTCGCTGCACCCGCGCGGTGTCAGGCCTCAATCGTACCCACCAGTGTGTCGCGACGCTCGATTCTGCGCTGCCCCCGGGCAAGTATGTACTGGAGATCGACGCGAGAATCCCGGAGCAGGCGGCAACTACTGTTCGCACCAAACGGTTTGCGCTCGAGTAACTGACACTCTGCTTTCAGGCTGATTGGGCCACTGAGTTGTGAGCCTCAAGGTCCTGAATCACCTCAAGACAATCCCCCGCCGGCACCGGTCGACTGAAGTAGTAGCCCTGCACGACGTCGCACCCCAGAGTGCGCAGCAGATCACTTTGCTCCACGTTCTCAACACCTTCGCCGATGATATCCATGTCGAGGCTCTGGGCCATGGAGATGATCGCCTTGACCAGGTTTTCGTCCCTCTCGCTGTGCTCCATGCGTGCGATGAAACTGCGATCGATTTTCAGCAGGTCAAATTCGTAGGTCTTCAGATAGCTCAACGCCGAATATCCGGTTCCGAAGTCATCCACCGACAGCGCGACACCCAGATTACGGATTTCGGTCAGCGTGTTGGCTATCAGCTTTGATTTCTCAAGAATCGCGCTCTCGGTGATTTCCAGCTCCAGATGTTGCGCATCAACGTTATGACGTTTGAGTGTTTTCGCGATGTTGCCGGCGAATGCCGGATCCCGCAG
>CALHMG010000041.1 GCA_938034705.1 uncultured Gammaproteobacteria bacterium | reverse complement strand
CGGGCATCGAGAAATCGACCTGAATCGTGCCGCACTGCCACGATCGACCGATGCTGTCCTTGAGCACAAATTCGATCTTCGGGCCATAAAACGCGCCCTCGCCCGGCTGAACCTTGAAGTCCAGGCCTTTGGATTTGAGCGCTTCGGCGAGCGCTTCCTCGGCCTTGTCCCACAGCGAATCATCACCCACGCGCTCATCCGGGCGTGTCGACAGCGCAACCGTGACTTCCTTGAATCCAAAATCACCGTACACGTCATAAACGAAATCGATCAGCGTCGCGCACTCACTCTGGATCTGATCCTCGGCGCAAAAGACATGACCGTCATCCTGCGTAAAGCGACGCACGCGGGCCAGACCGTGCAGCGTGCCTGACGGCTCGTTGCGGTGCACCAGACCGAACTCGCCAATACGAATCGGGAGCTCGCGGTAGCTTTTCAGACCCTGATTGAAAATCTGGATATGACCCGGGCAGTTCATCGGCTTGATCGCGTAGTCGCGGTCGTCGATGCTGGTCGTGTACATGTTGTTCGCAAATTTGTCCCAGTGACCGGACTTTTCCCACAATGATCGATCGAGAATCTGCGGGGTGTTGACGAGCTTGTAGTCGTACTCCAGATACTTTGAGCGCATGTACTGCTCGACAACCTGATAGATCGCCCAGCCCTTTTCATGCCAGAACACCATGCCGGGTGATTCGGGCTCGAAGTGAAACAGATCGAGCGCGCGACCGATTTTTCGGTGATCGCGTTTCTCTGCTTCCTCGATTCGGTGCAGATACGCCTTAAGCGCCTTTTTGTCTTTCCAGGCCGTGCCGTAGATGCGAGTGAGCATCTCGTTGTTCGAATCGCCGCGCCAGTAGGCTCCCGCAAGCTTGGTCAGTTTAAACGCCTTGAGTTTGCCTGTTGACGGAACGTGCGGACCGCGACAAAGGTCGATGAAATCGCCCTGACGATAAAGCCCTATTTCATCGGAGTCGGGAATCGAGGCGATGATCTCGGCTTTGTATTCCTCGCCCATGTCGCGAAAGAATTTCACGGCGTCGTCGCGTTCCATCACTTCGCGTGTCACGGGGAAGTCTTCGCTGACAAGTTCGGCCATCTTCTTTTCGATTTTTTCAAGATCCGCTTCACCAAACCCGGCTTCGTACGCGAAGTCGTAGTAAAAGCCGTCCTCGATCACGGGACCGATCGTGACCTGCGCTTCTGGAAACAGTTGCTTCACCGCCTGTGCCAGAAGGTGCGCTGTTGAATGACGAATGACCTCAAGTCCATCTTCGTCACGATCGGTAATGATCGCGAGTTCGGCGTCATTCTCGATAGTGAACGAGGTATCTACAGGCGTGCCGTCGACCTTGCCGGCAAGGGCAGCTTTGGCGAGTCCGGCGCCTATGTCGGCGGCGACGTCGGCAACGGTGACAGGCGCGTCATATTGACGGACGCTGCCGTCAGGTAGCGTGATATTGGGCATCGTTTTGAGTGTCTGGCTTGGGAGAGATAAAGGCCTACACGCCCGCGGTCACGCGAATCGGGGTACGGGTTCGCGTGAATGTCGTTATTGGCGGTGGTGTGTGCAGGAACATGCCCTGAAAAGTAGCACAGGGGTATTTTACGGTAAACGTCCAGCGCCCGATGGAGGCTACGGCTGAGGCACGGCGTCGGGACACATGCCCCGTTCGATCTGAATAGTGGCGTGGGCAAGGCCAAATGACTCTTCCAGGACATCATGGATAGCAATCAGTGCCTTGTCAGCATCGGCGTGCTCATCAATTGACGCATGCATCGTGATAACAGGCAGCTCGTTGGTCAAAAGCCAGGCGTGAAAGTGATGCACGTCAGTGACGCCCGGCACCGACTCGACAATCTTGAGCTTGACCTGGTCGGGGTCCAGCCCTTCCGGAGACCCTTCGAGCAGTATGTGGCTTGTCTTCTTAACCAGCTTCCACGCGGCGTACAGGATGAGCAGCGTTACGAGTACTGAAAGAATCGCATCAATAGGCAGCCACCCTGTCCACATGATGATGAGCGCGGCCGCGATGGCGGCCACCGAACCCAGCATGTCGCCCACCACATGCAGGACGGCGCCGCGAATATTCAGATTCTCCTGATTGCCACCGTGCAGGATCTTGAATACGAGCACATTGACCAGCAGGCCGACTATGGCGACCGCCAGCATCCAGCCCGACAGAATCTCGTTGGGTGAGCGCAACCGCTTCACCGCTTCTATACATATATATAGGGCCACCAGGAACAGCAGCAGGCCGTTCACGAAAGCGGCCAGCACCTGCACCCGGTGATACCCGTAAGTGCGGCGCTCATCTGCGCTTTTTCGCGTCATTCTGAAGGCAAACCAGGCCAGAGCAAGCGCCACAAAATCCGTGAGCATGTGCCCGGCGTCGGCCAGCAGAGCGAGAGACCCGGACCACCACCCCCCGGCGGCCTCGATAAGCATAAAACCACCGACTAACAGCATGGCCCAGAAGACACGACGCTCGTCGTCTTCGTTCTGGGGGATGCTGTGGTGATGGTGAGATTCGTCGTGCTTGTGGTCGTGACTTTGCATGAGCGGTCGAGGCGGTACAGCGTCTTTGCATGATAGCCGATCTGTCTAACGCATTCAGGTGTTCGGCGAGGCGCTTGCAACCAGCCTCGCCGTGACTGCGAATCGGATTCGTTCGCATCCGCAATCGACGCGTTTGACCGTGAATCAAATGTGGGTAATCCCACATGGTCTCGCACCTGATTTTCTCTATGTTTCTTCACAGCCGATTCTCACCCGCGTCACGCGAGGAAAACCAAAACCGTCATGCGACGAAGCCAACAACTGCTGCACACCGCACTTTGCGCGATTGTACTTGGCGGGTGCGCAGTCAACTCAACCGAACGAGTCGCCGGTGACCGCGCAAACGCGATCGGCTCCATGCCATCCGGACACACTCTGATTGAGAGCAGCCAAATTCAGGCGCACATGGGTAACAAGACGATGTCAGGTCGATCACGGGCAAGTGGGAACTCATACGTGGTCTTCTTCGGCGCCGACGGCTCCATGCAGGGTGTGGCAGGAGCCAACAACGAACACAGGGACAAGGGCAAGTGGTGGGTCGAACACGGCCAGTGGTGCCGTAAATGGATCGCC
>CALHMG010000040.1 GCA_938034705.1 uncultured Gammaproteobacteria bacterium | reverse complement strand
ACTGGCTGTCGCCGCCCGAGCCTGCGCTGGCGTGATGTCGGGACCCTTGAGCGGTTGTCCGATAGTGACCACCAGTTCTGGCTCAATGCTGCTGGCTGCACCGATCGCCGACAACGCGGCCGTGGCGCCGCTTTCAAGCACCCGCATGATGTGCCCGAACGGCTGGTCCTCGGTACCCATCTTGGTACGAACTCGATCCGAGGTCAGACCAATTTTCCAGCCCGCGAGGGTTTCACCTGAGGCGAGACGCCGTGCGAGCAGATGCGTCTGCACATCGAGAGCCCGGTTATAGTCGAGCCACTGGCTCAGCTCTTCAGGATAGTCGCCGTCTTCGTGCCAGGCGTTCCAGATAAGGTCACTGGCTTGTTCTGTATTCATTGGAGAGATTCATCGTGAGTTTTAGCGTGTGGGTTGATGGTACCGACAAACTCCAGACGAAAAAAAACGCGCACCATCTGGTGCGCGTTTTAAAGACCCTTACCTTGAAATGATCAGGCGTGCGCGATTCGCGGGCGGTAGCCCATGCGCGAAGATACCGAGTTGCATGAACGAATCAGCGCCGCTGCAAACTCAGTTTCCTTGCCCTGGAATCGAGCCGTTGGACCGGTAATCGTCAGGCAGTAGTCGACCTGGCCAGAAATGCCCCGGATAGGTGCTGACAGCGCTGACGCTCCGACAACCCGCTGACCTGTGGTCAACGCGTAGCCGCGGCGACGAACCGAAGCGACCTCTTCGCGAATTGCCGGTTCCTGATCACGAACATCATCAGTCGCATCCGACAGCAGCGAATTCACGCGGTCTTCTGACATCCACGCGAGAAACGCGAGGCCAGTGGAACCGCGAAACAGCGGCAGTCGCTCACCGACACGGACGATGCTTTTAAGCGGTGACGGACTTTCGATCACGTCGATGCAGATTCGCTCGTTGCCGCTCAGGTAGCTGATCTCGGTAGTCTCGCCAGTCTGGGTAGCGAGTTTGATGAGTTCAGGTCGCGCGACCTCTGTGATCTCAAGCGAACTGGCGACGATGCCGCCAAGACGTAATAGCTGGAAAGACAGGCAGTACTCACTGTTATCTTTCTGAACCACATAACCGGCTTCTACGAGCGTACTGAGCAGTCGGTATGTTGTGGATTTGGCCAAGCCAAGGCGCTGGCTGATCTTGTGAAGCGGCAGGCTGGGATGCTCTGCGTCAAAACACTCAAGAATCGACAGCGCACGAGTTACAGAACGTACAGTCATTGTTTATCTCCTCCGAAACGTCTGGCCCAATCGATTTCGGTCATCTGGCCCCATTCTTTATGAGAGGGAGTCTTCCCTGAGAAATACCGCTGATTTTTTTTGCGGACCTGCCAGAGAAACGAGCTCATGACCGACTCGTCTGTGCCGCGATTGGTGTGGTGGTTTATGTTTTTGGTTTTTGTTCCAGATGCCGGTTGGGTAATGCCGTCACCTGAGATTTATTCCAATCGCAAAACCAGTTTACCAAAGCCGATTGGCGCCGCAAGTCTCTTGGCGTTCGCCTACGAAAACGAGCTAATTAGCTGAATAAAAGCATGTTTTTTTCCAATTTTGGCAATATCACACAACCGTTTGTCAGTTTTGAAACGCCACTTCGGGCGCCGCGGGCAGCCGCGCAAGGTCCCGAAAACGTCACTCCGGGCGCCGCGGCTTTGGCACGCCCAGTGCCACCGACCAACACGTTGGCGCATCAAAACAGTGTTTCCCTGACATTCGGCAACGGTGTAAGAACACCGCTTTGAATCCGTTAACGCCGACGCTCTGTACAACCCAGAAATTGATCCAGGACCATGACTCGAACGCCCGCAAAGACTGTTGATGACGCCATTACTTCACGCTACAGCTGTCGAAGATTTATCGACCGCGCCGTCACGCGTGAGCAGATCGAACACCTGCTCGACGTCGCCCGCCACGCACCGAGTGGCAGTAACACCCAGCCCTGGCAGGTCTATGTGGTGACCGGCGAGACCAAGGAGGCCATCAGTGCCGCCATCGTCGCCGACCTTCAGACCAACGACGAACGACAGGAGCGCGAATATCAGTATTATCCTGTCGAATGGTACGAGCCTTATCTCGCGAGGCGCCGAGCCTGTGGGTGGGGCCTGTACAACTCGCTCGGCATTACCCGCGGTGAGCCTGAGCGAATGAAAGCCCAGCGCACCCGCAACTTCACGTTTTTTGATGCTCCCGCAGGTCTGTTGTTCACTATCAGCCGCAGGCTTGAGACCGGTAGCTATATGGATGTAGGCATGTTTGTTCAGAGTTTTATGGTGGCGGCTCGCGGTCTCGGGCTGGACACGTGTGCCCAGGCAGCTTTCGCCAACTACCATGAGCTGATAAGGCCCGTCGTCGGCATCAGCGATGACGAGATACTGATCTGCGGGCTGGCGCTGGGCTATGCCGATGTCGACGCACCGGAAAATCAGTTCCGGACCGAGCGAACGGACGTTGAAGACTTTACGACCTGGATCGGTCTGTGACTGACGGCTTCGTGACCCGTGAAGTGATTTGTCGTGACGCGTTTTACGGTCACCGCTGCACGTGACCGATCGTGGCGTTTCCCTGCGTACTCTAGCGGTCGTCGCCGCCATGGCGATTATCGCAATCGGCGTCGCGCTGGCGCCGGCACCCGAGGGCACCGACTCGCGAATGATGCTCGCGGCCGGGCTGGGCGTTTTCGCCGTAGGGCTCTGGGCAACGGCCGTGATCCCCGAAGCGCTCACCGCAATCATATTTTTTGCGGCCGCCATGATTACCGGAGTCGCGCCGGCGTCAGATGTGTTCTCCGCGTTCCACTCGAGCGCCATCTGGTTGATCTTTGGTGGTCTGATTCTTGGTGTAGCGGCCGATCGAACCGGCGTCGGACGCTATATCGCGAGCAAGATCGTCAGTCGCACCGGCCACAGTTACATGGGCCTGCTGTCAGGCGTACTCCTTGGCGCGCTCGTTCTCGGGTTTCTCATCCCGTCGTCGATGGGGCGGGTCCTGTTGTTTTATCCGGTCGTTAAGGGACTGGCCGAAGAAGTTGGCTTTGAGAAGGGCAGCAAAGGCGCGATTGGTTTGCTGTGCGCGATGATTCTCGGAGGCTATCTGATGGCGTCAACAATCCTGCCGGCGAACGTGCCCAACGTGATAATGCTCGGGCTTACGGAAACGTTGTATGACGCGCCGATAACCTACGGCGAATTTCTCAAGCTTCATTTCCCGGTAATGGGCGTCCTTCGAGGGGTGATCGGTATTTTCGTGATTCGCTGGCTGTTTCCGGCGACGATCGATCCGACTGCCATTTCTCGCAAACCCGTCACGTTGAGTCGAGACGGGCGACTGATGCTGGTGCTGCTGGGGGTGACCCTGTTTTTCTGGATGACTGACTCGATTCACGGTATCTCGCCCGGCTGGATCTCGCTGGCTGCCGCAGCAATCTGTCTGTTTCCCGGTATCGGGTTTGTGCCCGAAGAAGATTTCCAGCGACGCGTGAGCTTCGGCATGATCATCTATGTTGCCGGCACCATCGCGGTTGGCGCGATCATCACAAGCACAGGTTTTGACAACTGGCTTGGCGCGACCGTGAAAGACGTGTTGCATCTTGCGCCGGGGAACCCCGCTCAGAGTTATGCCTCCATCGTGGGGCTGTCGGTCGTGGGGTGTTTCGCATTGACCATGGCGGGCGTGATGCCGGTGCTTGTGCCCATTGCGGCAGACCTGGCGGCGGCATCCGGATTCAGTCTGTTTGCCGTTCTCATGATGCTGATTGTTGCGACAACGGTGCCGATTCTGCCTTATCAGTCAGGGCCCATCGTGCTCTTGATCCGGCTTGCCGGCGTTCGATTCCGGGACGTCGCGAGATTTCTGATACCGATGGCGCTGGTGGTCTGGTTTGTGCTGTTCCCGTTGAACTACTTCTGGTGGCGATTTCTGGGAGTGCTGGGTTAGCTCGCCTGTGCGTTTAAGTCTCTGGATTTTCTGCGGCGGGCAGCGTAATCACAAAATGGGCCCCGGTCGCCACCGGCTTTGAGGCTATGGACCCGCCATGGTGCTGCAACAGCGACGCGACCAGCGACAGTCCCAGTCCGTGCCCCAGCGTTTCATCACGGGTTGTAAAAAAGGGTTCAAAAATCTTCTCGTGCAGATCATCTGCGACTCCCGGGCCGTCATCGGTAATGACAATCTCGATGTCGTTGTCCCGGGACTGATGGGCCGAAAGCCACACGCGTGAAGCACCGTGTTCAAAGCTGTTGTCACACACGCTGGAAAGTGTCGAGACAAGGGTGCGCAGGTTAATCGGTACCAGCAGGGGTGTGGCGTCGTCCGGGAGGGTTACGGCGATTCTGGTATCAAGCTGGAACAGTGAGTCATTCAGTACTTCAGTGACTGATGAACTTGTCGCACCCCCCGGAGGGTGAACGGTCAGTTCGAGCAGGCCGTTGACAAGTTTTTCCAGGCGTCGAACATCGCCGTCCAGATTCTGAACGAATCTGCTCCGCTCGGCCGTGGTCATGCTGTCGCCGTGATCCTGAAGCAGCTCGATACTGCCGCGCATCGCAGTCAGGGGCGTCTTGAACTCGTGGGAAACGTGGGAGGCGAATTCGCGCATGGTATTTGCACGTCGTTCCAGATCTCGGGCCATGGTCGAAACCGCGCCGGACAGTTCATGGATATCGCGTGTGACCGGATTCTTAAGCGGCATCATTGCGCCTGGCTCGCCGTCCACCGCACGCAGGGCGTGGGCTCGCAATTCCTTGATCGGTCGCACTATCGCATAGGACACCAGCAGGCCCGCCAGCAGCGTCAACGCGAAGAGCGCCAGACCGATGCCGATCAGGAGATCACGGTTTGCGTAGAGTGCGGAACCCAGGGTGCGTGGGGTTCGCATGGCGAGGATCGTGCCGACGACCCGGTCGCGAATCACCACAGGTGTCCCGACGTAAACCCGCAGCAGGGCGCCTCGGCTGATGGACGTAAACGACGGCGGCGAGGCTTTGCGATCGCGGTGACGCAACGTGCTGACGCCGATACCCGAAATTGCTGAACTCACTTCAATCAGGTTGCTGAGGTTATGCCCCAGATCCCGCCCCGTGCTGGTCACGACAATCCCGTCGTGGGTAGTCACGCGCAGTCCGGCGAGAGTCGTTGCCTGGGCGTGGGTCAGAACGCTTGCGAGCGCAGCGCCCGCCTTGACCGCGGTTTCATCGGCCACACCATCGACGGACGATGTGGGAGCGGACGGCAGAAACTCGGACCTCGCCAGGTCGAGTTGGGCAGGTCGTGGGGTCCAGCGGCTGTCTGAATCCGGCAGGGGAGTACCGGTGGGCAGCGGCTTTCCGTATTCGGCCAGCGTCGCGATCATTGGTGACTGCTTGAGTAACGATTCTCGATACATCGCGGCGATGATCGCACTCTGGGTTATCAACCCTGTTTCGGTCTGTCGCACGAGCGCACTCTCATAGACACGCATCACAACGATGCTGCCTATAGGCAACGCCAGCACGACCAGACTCAGGCACAGAAGCACCGAGCGAATGCCCGGGAGGGCTCGGCGCCTAGCCAACGTCGTGTGCCAGTCTGAACCCAACACCGTGAACAGTTTTGATCACATCAGCACCCGCGTCTCGAAGTTTTTTCCGCAATCGACGAATGTGGCTGTCAATCGTTCGATCGCTGACCACCCGCTGCAGCTCATAGGCGTGCTGCATCAACTGTTCGCGACTGTAGACGTTGCCGGGGTGTTCGATGAGCGTACGCAACATCGCAAACTCGGTAGCGGTCAGCGTGATTTCTCTGGACTCGACCAGGACGGTGTGACGACTCGTGTCTACAGTAATGTTCGCGAACCTGAATACGTCAGTGGAAAGATCGACTTCGCTGACCCCTCGACGAAGAACCGCCTTGACGCGAGCCACAAGCTCACGGGGACTGAAAGGCTTGGTCACGTAGTCGTCACCTCCAAGCTCAAAGCCGATGATGCGATCCACTTCTTCATCTCTGGAGGTCAGAAAAACTATCGGCGTGTCGTTGTCTCGACGAAGTTCACGGCACACGTCGAAGCCATCGCGCTCAGGCATGACGACATCAAGAATCACCAGATCCGGGTGGACCTGCTGGAACAGTTCGATCGCCTGCGCGCCGTCAACGGCCTCGACGGTAGTGAAGTCCGCTTTGCGCAAGGCAAAGCAAACTACATCTCGAATGTTTGATTCGTCGTCGACGACAAGAATGGTTGCCATGTTTGGCGGTCCCGGCTTCGCATTTATCAAATCCTGCTTCAGTCAATTGTAGGCGTTCTCCCGGGGTGATCGTGGGTCTGCACGGAAATTGCACAAAAAATCTGCGCAAAGTGCGCAGTCGCGCCACGGTCGCTGCACGTGAGATGGCGATCCTGTTTTGGAACACAGGCAAGACAGGAAAACTCACGTGGTTACAACGTTGGCTTCGCCAGGCACCCGCGATCATCGGCCGAGGGGTCGATCACCGGGATCCAGAGACCTGGTAAATCTCTTATTGGTTGCAGGCGCTCTGATACTCGCGGCCGAACCGGCTGTGTGGCTGTTCAACAGCTGGTCCGATCCGGTGTGGAACTCAAACGGATGGCTTGTCGGGATCATCACGCTTGTTCTGCTGGCATGGTCCGCAACCAGTGCGCGAACGATCGGGCCATCGCGCTCCCGAAAGGCACTGTGGCTGCTCGCCGCAAGCGCCGGGGTGCGGCTTCTGAGTCAGTACCTCGGTATCAACGTCATCGGCGCGTTGACCCTCGCCGTCGACGTCTACGCGGTCGCGTTGCTTCTGGGTACCGATCATCGACGCCGACCTGTCTCGGCGTTCTGGCTTGCAGCGCTGTTTATTCTTGCGTTGCCGCTTGAACGCGTCATTCAGCGAGTGATTGGTTACGGGCTGCAGAAAGTCTCAGCCGAATTTGCGTGTCGGGCGCTGGAGCTGTTTGGTTATGCGCCGGTCTGTAATGGCATACAGATTTTACTCGACGGACAAAACGTTCTTGTCGATGTGCCCTGTTCGGGAGCGCGTGGGCTGTTGACCGTTGTTACGCTGTTCATCGTTGCATGCGTCATCAAGCGTCCAGGGATCGTATCCGTTGCGACGGGCGTGGCCACGACGCTTGGTGCAGCCTTGCTCGCCAACACCTGTCGCATCGTCCTGCTTGCTCTCGGTCTGACGCAGGGCGAAGTGTCGTCATACATCAATGTCATGGAAGCACCGTGGCATGAAGCCATCGGCACAGGCTCGCTTTTGCTCGGCGCCATACCGGTTGTTCTGTGGGCCAAATCCCTGCCGACGAAACCGGTGACACCGGTTCTGGATGACGAGGTCCAGGCTAAAACGGCAGCGACTAGCCCGCGTTCGCCAAAGCTGTCGCTGACCGGTGCGGCCCTGTTCTGCTGTGGCGCAATCGTGATAGTTACGCTGCCGGCATCACCAATAGATGTGTCTACCGCCGTGGCCTCGGTCGCGCTGCCAAACAGAATCAACGGCGAGTACCTCGAGCCGCTGGAGTTGAATAAAACCGAGAAGGCCTACTTTACGCAGTATGGCGGTGACGCACATCGAGGCAGGTACGGCGACAACGTGTTGCTGGCGGTGAACACGACCTCACCAGTACGGCACCTGCACGCGCCAGACGAGTGCCTGCGTGCGATCGGGCACAAGGTGCGATACCTCGGCATCGTCGATGGTCCATTGGTAGCCGGTCTGTACCGCAGCGTCGACCCGGCGGGCAACGTCTGGCGAATTTCCGTTTCCTTTGTCTCTGAACACGGTGAAGTCACCACCAGCGTTGCCCATGCCGTGTGGCTCTGGATGCGTCGACCCGGAACGCAGTGGACGATGGTTCAGCGCATACGACGCTGGGATGAATCAGGTTCAGACGATCTGGCGTTCGCAGATGCTGTCAAAAGAGTTTTCGACATAAGGCCCACACACATCGACGTCCGCTAAGGCGTCAGGGAGAAATTTGATATGAACGGTTCTACATTTTTGAAGCTGGCGGTGGTGTCTCTGTCGTTGTTGCTCGGCGGTCTCCTGCTGGCGGGCGTCAGCTATGCGGATGAAGGGGCGACAGAGCCGGTTCCTGGTGGCCGACTCGAGGTGATTGACTCCGGGGTCGTCCATCTTCTGCCAACCGTGCGTTCTGACTACAGTGTCAATATCGCTGGCGATCTTGCAACGATTACTCTGGAGCAGGAATTTCGCAACAATCTCGGTGCCCCGGTCAACGCGACGTATCTCTTTCCGTTGAACAAGGATGCCGCGGTTCATGCGATGACGATGGAGGTTGCTGACGAGGTTGTCCGCGCCGTCATCAAACGCAAGGAGGACGCCAAAAAGACGTTCAACAAAGCGAAGGCTCAGGGAAAAAGCGCGGTGCTGCTTGAGCAACATCGGCCCAACATGTTTACCCAACGGGTCGCCAACCTTGCTCCCGATGCACCCATCACGGTGACGCTGGAATTCGTGATGCCGGTGACACGGGTCGACGGCGAATATGAGCTCGTCCTGCCGCTGGTGGTGGGGCCGAGATACTCAAACCGGTCGGTGCAACGGGCCTCGGCCCGCAACGATGACGCGAACGTGACACCGGGCACGTGGCAGCTGGAAGCGTTACCGCGGCCGACCGCGTTTATGACAGAGTCCGCGCCTGAGGATCTGCGCGAGCGCGTGAGCATCAATATTGAACTCGATGGTGGACTGCCGGTCGCCGATGTACGAAGCGCAACTCACCAGATTGTCAGCAGGTTTGTCACTGAATCCGTGCGCACGATTTCGCTGAATGACGAACGCGTGGTCGACAATCGCGATTTCGTTTTGCGCTATAGCCTTCGCAGTGACGAGCCTGCGGCCGCGTTCCTGTCCCACACCGACGATCGCGGCGGCTATTTCAGTCTTTTGATCGAGCCACCCGCGAACGTACAGCCCCACGAAATCACCCCGCGTGAAATGGTGTTTGTCCTCGACTGTTCCGGTTCGATGTCAGGTCCGCCACTGGCGGCATCAAAGCAGTTTATGCGCAAGGCGCTGCGGACTCTGAGGCCGACAGATACGTTTCGGATTATTCGGTTCAGCGAACGCGCCACCGAGTTCTCCAGCGCCCCGTTGCCGGCGACCCCGCAGAACATTGCGGCCGGGCTCAGGTACACCGAATCGCTCAACGGTTCCGGCGGAACCGAAATGATCACCGGAATCAAACAGGCGCTGGACGTGCCGGTTCCCGCCGGGAGCATTCGTCTGGTCACGTTTTTGACGGACGGATTTATCGGTGCCGAGTCCACCGTGTTAACGGCGATTAAGCAGCGTATCGGTGCTGCGCGACTTTTCGCGCTGGGTGTCGGAACTTCAACCAACCGATATCTGCTTTCAGAGATGGGAACTCTCGGTCGAGGATTCGTAATGTATCTGGATCCCACCGGCGACGCGGAGACGGTGACGACAACGCTTGCTGAAAGACTGCGAGCCCCGGTACTCACTGATATTCACATCGACTGGGGTAACGTTGCCGTGAGCGATGTGTTTCCAAGAAAAATACCCGACCTCTTCGCAGGGCAGTCGGTGCGGGTACAGGGGCGTTATACCGGAAGTGGCGAGCATCGTTTCAAGGTGCGCGGTGAGGTTGCCGGTAAACCGGCCGAACTTGTGGTGACTGCCGGTCTCGACGGTGGTGCTGAGCACGAGGCTCTGCCGGTCATCTGGGCTCGAAGTGCGATTGCGGACAGAATGCGCGAGTACTCCTCTTCAGGTCGTGGCCAGATTGACGAGTCGATTATTCGAGAACAGGTCACCAGTCTTGGTCTGCTGTATAACCTGGTTACGCGCTGGACGTCGTTCGTTGCGGTGAGCGAGCGCCGCTACAACAATGCGCCCGGACGAACGCCGGATCTCGACGTGCCTCGAAATCAGGTTGCCGGAACCAGAGCGGCGGCCTATGGACAGGGCCAGCAATTCGTCGGCCACGGGGCGCCGGAACCGGGCACGATTCTGGCGATACTGTCTCTTTTCGCGATGCTGCTCTGGATGTTTGGTGGTGATCGCGGTAACTGGCGATCGGGTTTTGCAAGAAACTGGCAGTTTGATCTGAAGCTGTCAGCGGACGCGAGTCTCGACACCGCCACCAGAACCAATTTGTCCCGCGCGGAAAATGGCGACAGCTCGCGGCACTGAATTCAACTTCACGTAAGCGCAAAAAGCCGTTGTGCATTGCCGGTCATCATGGCGTGTACATCGGCTTCACCGTAGCCGGAGTTCTCGATCAAATTGCGTGGAGTGAGATCGCCGATCGGGAAGGGATAGTCCGAGCCCATCATCACTTTATCGACGCCAACGAGGTCGGTTAGAAAATTCAGTGCCTTCGGTCGAAACACGATCGCGTCGAAGTAAAGCTGATGAAACCCTTCTACCGGGTCAGCAAAGCCATCGGGATGTACGGTCTTGTTGCGTTCAAGTCGACCAAGCATCCAGGGCAACGCACCGCCGCCGGTCGAAGCCACAACCTTGAGGCCGGGATAGCGCAATAAGGTGCCGGCGTAGAGCAGTCGGGAGATCGCGATTGATACATCGGTGACGCGACCCACCGCATTGACCATCTGATAGTCGAGCAGGCGAGCATCGCCGGTGACAAACATCGGGTGGATGATGATGGGCAGGCCAATATCGGCAGCCGCTTCCCAGAACGGGTCGAGGTCCGGGTCGTCGAGATTGCCGTGGCCGCCCTTTGGCAGAGTGCCGATCATGGCGCCAGGCATGCCCGCCGCAACCGCGTCTCGAAGAACCTTCGCCGCACGATTGCCGTCCTGCATCGGCACCGTGGCGAGCGGCATCAGAGCCGGATTGTCTTTGGTGGCGGCCAGCGCACCTTCGTTCAGAAACCTGCTCCAGGCTTCGCCTTCACCCGGGTCGAGTTCATAACCGAAACTGTCCAGCCAGCCGCCCGGCAGCTGCAGATCGATACCGTTGTCCTGCATCCACTGGGCACGAGGATCGTCGTGGCGCAGGTTCGGCATGATGGGTCGAGTGGGGTTGCCGCCGGCGAAGGCCAGCTGAAACTTACCGTCTGTTTCAGTCAGCGCGACGCCCGGAAATTCCGCGGCGCGCGTGGCCAGATCGTCAAGTGTGGACTGGGGCAGCAGGTGGGCGTGAGTATCAATGATCATCGAAAGTATTCCAGAGGAGTCGGGTATCAAGGTCCAAGCAGATTGCCAAGGGTCTGGCCACCGGCGATTTGATCAGCGAGTTCGCCCATTCTCAAGGGCAGTTCCCAGCGTTCCAGTCCAAGCGGAACAAGCGCGTCGTTGACCGCGCACGCGATTGCCGCGGGTGCGCCAAGATAGCCTCCTTCACCGACACCCTTTTGACCATGACTGGTATGGGGGCTGGGCGTGCAGTGCTCGTCCAGTTTTATGTCAGGGATTTCGAGCGCAGAGGGAATGAGGTAGTCGGCGAAGCTGCCGGTGAGAAGCTGTCCGTCCTCGTTGTACTCAAACTTTTCGTACAGGGCGGCGCCAATCCCGTGCGCCGCCCCGCCGATCACCATGCCCCGCACGATGTCGGGGTTGATGACGGTGCCGCAGTCGTGGGCGATAACGTATTCAGGGATGTGGGTCTTGCCGGTTGCGGGATCAATCTCGACGCGACAGATGTGACACGCGAACGAATAGCAGGGGTACATCTGTACTACGCCGTCGGGTGTCGGCAGCTCGCCGCCGGTTGGTACCTGCATTACAAAAGTTTCCTGCAGGCCCGGCTCGAGGTTGGCCGGCATTCGATGATCTTCGCGATGCGCGATTATCGCCAGTTCGGCAAAGGTAATCGATTTGGCCGGCGTCACCGCGACGCGAAATCCGCCTTCGATCAATTCGAGTTGATCGGGTGATGTATCGAGCGCGTGGGCTGCGATTGTTGCCAGACGAGTTTTGAGTTTGCCCGCGGCGCCACTGGCCGCGCCGCCAAGCATGATCGCCATGCGACTTGCGACCGGTGTGTTACCTGGCATACCGGTCAAGGTGTCGAGGTGCACTACCCGAATGCTGTCCGGGTCGACCCGAAGTTCTTCCCCGATAATGGTCGCAACCAGCGTCTGATGTCCCTGTCCGGAGGTCGACGTTGTAATCATCGCCGTGATCAGTCCCGTTCGATCCATTTTTACGACACAGGATTCCGGCCAGGTGGTGGTTGTGTTTTTCGGGTTCAGCAACGGCTCAAAGGAAGAGTTGCCGCCGCCGGGCTCAAGCGTTGTCACAACTCCGATGCCGCTTAACAACCCTTGAGATCGCGCCTGTTCAACACGCGCTCCCATCGTGCCCAGCTCGGACAGACTGACGGCTTTTTCCACCACCGCGAGGTAGTCGCCGCTGTCGTAACTCGAACCCGATGGAATTCGCCAGGGAAACTCGTCTTTTTTAACCAGATTGCGTCGGCGCACTTCGAGTCTGTCGAGGTTCAGAAAGCGGGCGACCCGGTCGACGCACGCTTCAATCGCGACGTTGGTTGGCGACTGCCCGAATCCGCGTACGGCCGACTGTCCGGACTTGTTCGTTGCCACGCTGATCGCGTGATAGTAGACGCTGTTGATACGGTACGGCCCGCAGATGGCGCTGACGGGTTTGCCAAGCTGCAAAGGGCCGCGGCTTGAGTTGGCGCCGGCATCGTCAATCGCGACGATACCGAGGGAATTGATGGTGCCGTCGTCGTCGAATGCCACGGTCATGTCGAATATTCGATCCGGGCCATGCATTTCACCACCGGTCATGTTTTCCAGGCGATCTTCTATATATCGGACCGGCACGCCGTGTTTGCGCGAAAGGTAGGCCGCGACAATCGTATGTTTGAGGCCTCGCTTCACGCCGTAGCTTCCGCCGACGTCTACATCGTAGTGCGCGCGAACGGTGTTCAGCGGAATGTCGAGCATTGCCGCGATCGATTCGGCATAAGACGGCATCTGTATGGACGCCCAGATGTCGAGAATCCCCGATCCTTCGTCCCACTGCGCAACGACGCCGAACGTCTCAATCGGGACCGTTGCGTTGCGCCCCCAGCGAACTCTGAAACCGATTTTGTGCTCACTGCGTTTCGCGTCGTCGTCGACGGGACCCCAGACGAACTCTCGTGACAGCAGAATGTTGCTGCCGTGTGCTTCATGAACCAAAGGCGCGTGGGAAAGCATGGCCTGCTCTGGATCGACAACAAAGTCTGTCAGCTCGTAATCGACGTCGACGAGCTCCGCTGCATCCTCGGCAATATGTCGGGAAGTTGCCACGACTGCCGCAACCCACTCGCCTGCAAACCTGACTCGATCCACGGCCATCGGATAGACAACGACCTCTGGCGTGTCCAGCGCGTTCTGGTGTGGTCTCGTGTGCGCGGCGAGCTCTTCACCGGTTATGACATCGAGAACACCGGGTAGCGCCAGCGCGCGGGAGGTGTCTATGCTTTTGAGTCGCGCGCTGGGGACGGGGCTTTGAACCATCGCGACATGGGTCATTCCCGGTCGCTTGATGTCGGCAACAAATTTTCCGCGTCCGGTGATAAACCGTCCGTCTTCTTTGGGCCTTCGTTTTTTCGAAACGTAGTGCGTCATGACCGGGCCTCACGGATGTTTCTGGCCGCCAGGGCAATCGCTTCGACGATCTGAACGTAACCGGTGCATCGACACAGATTGCCCTCGATGGCCTCACGGATATCCTGATCGCTGGGATTGTCGTTCTGCGCAAGCAGGGACTCGGCCGCGATGATCATCCCGGGCGTACAGTACCCGCACTGCAGCGCATGGGTTTCCCAGAACGCGTCCTGCAACGCCGAAAGCGTCCCGGGTCCGTTGCCCACACCTTCAATCGTTGTCACTTCAGCGCCGTCTGCCTGAACGGCAAACATCAGACACGATCGGACGGCGTCACCGTCAACGATTACCGAGCAGGCACCGCAGACGCCGTGTTCGCAGCCGACATGGGTGCCCGTGAGATCCAGTTCGTCGCGCAGAAAGTCAACCAGCGACAGACGCGGCTCGACGTCGTGGGCGACCCGTTTACCGTTTACGGTGAGCTCAATGCGCATGTCGATCACTCCGGCAATCGTCGCGAGCTTCGCGTATTGCGCGGGCAAGAAGTTCCGCCGCGACGCGTTTTCGGTACATACCCGACGCGTGAACATCGTCCATCGGTGTCAGCTGGCGCGCGGCATGACTGACGGCCGCTTCAATTTCCTGATCTGTGAGTTCACTGCCGAGGAGTGAGTTCTGAGTCTCGGCGGTCATAACCGGTACCGATGAGGCGCCGCCGATGCATGCTGAGATATGCGTACATTTTTCGTGCCGTTCGTCGAGAGTCAACGACACCGCTGCAGCGACAATCGCATAGTCGCTGGCTCGCGCGTTGACTTCGACAAATCCGCAGCCAGAGTTTTTTGTTCGCGTTTTCGGAAAATCAATCGAGACGAGACATTCATTGTCGGCGATTGATGTTTCCATCGCGTCCACGAGAAAGTCGGTGACACAAACGCTGCGCGGGCCGTTGATACTTTGCAGATTAAGTGTCGCACCGAGCGTGACAGCGGTCAGCACGATTTCTGCGGTCGGGTCGGCGTTACAGATGCTGCCACCGATAGTTCCGCGATTACGCGTCTGCTGATGACCTACGTTCGGCAGTGCCTTGCTCAACAGCGGCAGGTGTTGGTGGATAACTGGCGACCGTTCGGCAGATCTTTGTCTAACGCAGGCGCCGATGCGGATGGTGTCTTCAGTTTCGACAATGTCCGCCAGCTCATCCACGTGAGTGATGTCGACAAGACGCTCGGGTCTGGCGAGTCGCATCGCCATCAGCGGCACCAGCGTCTGCCCGCCTGCGATGACACGGGAGTCGATGGCCGAATCAGACAGCAGCTGGCAGACGTCGTGCAGATTTTGTGGCCTGACGTACTCGAAGGGTGCTGATTTCATCTGGATTTGACCTGTGGTGTCCCGGGTTTGATCGATACTTTCATTGTTGCTTTGGTGACTGAGCGGGTACTGCGTCCGCCGATGATTGCTGCGGCCAAGGCCTCGCAGGATAAAACGCGAAGCCCCGGAGAGCGGCAAGCCGTCGCCTCGACGTCCCATGTTCTGGAATCTGTCCGGCAGTGTACGCGTCCTTGGCTAAGCTTTCGTACCGACGGCATTTCACGTCACACTCTGGTACGCCACATGCCAAGTTTATCGCCAGCACCGTTACGACCGATCGAACATCCGTCGGTTTGGCACGGCAGCGAGATGGCAAAGCGCAATGACTGGTTGTTTACTCTGGACAACCAGGCAGTGGATGAGCTCATCCACTGCATCACGGCTCTTGAAAAGAACCCACGCGATGTCTTCGAGCTGACGGTCGCAGATTTTGAATTGCCGGTACTTGGGCCGCGGCTGACGGCTGTTCGCGCCGAGATTCTGCACGGGCGCGGCTTTGTGCAAATGCGAAAGCTACCGGTGGCCGAACTGAACCAACGACAGTGCGCGCTGATGTTCTGGGGTATCGGTCTTCATCTTGGCGACAGCATTGCGTGTCAAAACAAGCACGGTCACGTTCTCGGGCATGTTCGCAATCTGGGCCAGACGGTACACAACGCAACCGAACGTGGGCCTTACTCTGGCGATCGTATCCCGTGGCACGTGGATGCCTGCGACATTGTTGGATTGCTTTGTCTGAAAACCGCCACCCGCGGTGGTGAAAGCTCGATCGCGAGTTCGTCAGCCATATACAACGCACTGAGCCGGAGTCGCCCGGATCTGGTGGCGGCACTGACAAAGCCCGTGTATCGCGATCGCCGCGACGAGGTTCCGCCCGGAAAGCCGCCCTGGTACGCGCTGCCGGTGTTCAATCGGCATGCGGGTCTGATATCAATGTCGATTGAACCTACCTACATCGGGTCGGTAGCGCGTCACTTTGAAGCCGAACCCAATACCCCGGAACAGATCGAGGGCGTTGCCGAGATTCAGAAACTCGCCGACAGCATGAGACTGGATATCGAATTTGAGCCTGGCGACATTCAGTTCCTGAACAACTACGCGATTGTGCATACGCGCCAGGGGTTTGAGGACTCGGCCGATCTTGATCAGCGTCGTCATCTGTTGCGCCTGTGGTTGCTCAATAACGATGGCCGTCCTCTGGGTGATGCGTATTTCGACCGCCACGGTGACCGGTCAACGGTGACAAGACCAGGCGGCATTGTCGGTCCCGACACCGAACCGGTCTGGACGATTGACTGACGAAGCCGGCGCACCGGGGACGCCGGTGTGTTCCCGTTACAGTTTCGAATTTTCCCAGCCATCGACCGGCGCAGCCGGGTCTGACGCATAACCGGCGGCATGTACACCGGCGATCGCACAGACTTCATCTTTGTCCGAGGTGTCGCCACTGATGCCGACCGCTCCGACGATCTTTCCATCGCTGTTCTTCACCAGCACACCTCCTGGAACCGGAACGAATCGGCCGCCAGACGCAGCCGACAGTGAATTCATGAAGTACTGACGATCGGAAAGTCGGTCGCGCAGCGTGCGCCCGGACTGGCCCATGCCAAGAGCGCCCCAGGCTTTACCGGTTGCGATCTCGACGCGCATGATGCCGGAGCCGTCTTCGCGTTTCAGCGCAACCAGATGTCCGCCGGTATCGAGCACCGCAACCGTCAGCGGCATGAAGCCATGTTTGCGACCCGTGGCGAGGGCCGTTTGAATAATTTTTTCAGCGCATGCAAGCGACACACAGGTGGTCATGGATAGGGTCCGGTCTGCTTCAGGGATCTGCTGCAGGTAAGAGTACCGCTGTCCCGGTCCTGTGCAAAACTCCAGCGATGCGTCGCGAGCACGGTGATCAACTTTGGAAACGTCAAGCCGACGGCGGCGCGTCCAGGCTGATCATGGTCGTGCGTGCGCAAACGATTCCCGAGGATGACCCGGAGGCATCGGTCCATGCCTCCGGGTCGGCTGCTCGGGTGGCTCGCCCGAACAGGCAAACGTTGCCTCTCTCGAAAACGAACACCTGGCCGATAACGGCTTAACAGAGCCCCAACGCCACCAAAGACGAGAGATGCCGCGGGTCATCTGGACGAAACGGGGAGGGGACCGGATGACTGGCAGGCACCACTTACCCGGAAAACTATAGATACGGGACCGTGGCGAGCGGGTCACCGAGTCGTCAACGGATGGTGAAAATGGGCCGCCGTTTGTCGGTTTCGGTCCGCCAGATCGCTGCTAGACTTCTAACAGACGAGACGTAATTTTTTCGGGGATCCAGCCGGCGGCGCCAGTCATGGCGTCTGACATCGGCGCACAGCTCATGCGAATTCTGTTGGTTGAAGACAATCGCGATATTGCGGCAAGTATCGCCGACTATCTTGAAATAAAGGGACACTCCTGCGACTACGCAAGCGATGGCCCCGGCGGACTGCACATGGCGATGTCCGGAAACTACGATGTGCTGGTTCTTGATGTGATGTTACCGGGCATGGACGGGCTTTCGATTTGTGAGCGGGTGCGAAGTCACAGCTCAAATGATGTCCCGGTTATTTTTCTTACGGCACGTGATCGTATTGAGGACAAAATTGCCGGATTCAAAACCGGCGCGGATGACTATCTGGTTAAGCCTTTTGAACTCGCGGAACTGCTGATCAGACTGGAAGCGCTCGGCCGTCGCGGTCGCATGACTACCGAGACTCGCTATGAGGTTGCCGACCTCAGCGTTGATCGAGCGACCGGCATGATCAAACGTTCAGATCAGCTGATAGAACTGTCCCCGACGTGCCGCAAACTGTTGTTGAAGCTCTGCGAAGAAAGTCCGAATATCGTTGATCGCGAAACACTCGAGTACACCCTGTGGGGTGATTCGCCTCCCGACAGTGATTCGTTACGAAGTAATCTCTACACACTTCGTCAGGCAATTGACCGAGATTTCACACCGGCGCTGATACACACGATACGCGGCGTTGGCTACAGACTCGCCGTAATCGATGAAAATACTTAACAGCGTACGTTTTCGAATCACCGTTGCGTATGTAGCGTTCGCTACCGTTCTCGCCATTGTCTATGGCGTGGCCGTGTGGTGGGGCACCGTCGTCGCAGAAGATGCCGTATTTTCCGTAATTATCGAAGACGAAGTCGCGAGTTTTCTCGAGGCATCGGAATCCAATCCTGAGCTTGAGCTCCCCACCGGCACGCACTTTCGCAGCTACCTCGGCGCCGAGAACCTGCCTGCCGAGATTCGCGGTCGCGTCTCCCACACGTCTGGAACTGTGGAGCTGAAGGATGCCAACTACTACGTAACAGCTCACCCGTTTAAGGGCGACATTCTGTACACCCTGCTGGATGTGACCAAGCTTGAGGTGCTCGATGCGCTCGCACCAAAGGTTTATCTGTATTCGTTTATTGCCGGCCTGATCGCAGTGCTGATCGCGATGTGGATGGGGCGCGCCGTATCGAGTCGAATCATCGCACCCGTAGTTTCTCTTGCGAGTCTGTTCAGAGACCGCAGGCCCGACGCGCTGCCCCGGAAATTTGCCTCTGACTACTACGACGACGAGATCGGGTTTCTGGCCCGCACGCTTGAAGATCAGGTGCAGAGGATCGAAGACTTTGTTGACCATGAAGTTCGATTCAGCCGCGATGCCAGTCATGAACTTCGAACACCCGTGACGTCTATCAAGCTGGCACTTGATGTGATGCAGACATCCGATGAGACCCTGTCGCCAGGTTTGCGCAAGCCTCTGGAGCGAATCCGGCGGGCCAATTCAGACATGGAACACCTCATCGACACGCTCCTGTGGTTGTCGCGCGAACGACGCAAGCTCGAACGGGCCGGGCCGGTCAGCGGGCCTGTTGCAGACGCAATGAAGTTGATCCATCAGTGCGTGGAGACACACAGCACGCTGATACGTGAGAAACAAGTGACGGTGGACGTTCACGACGCCACGACCCGCCCCCGACAGGTTCATCGCGACCTGTTCTCGATCGCGGTGAGCAATCTCATCCGCAACGCGTTCGCCTATACCGAATCGGGCAGTGTGCAGATTACGCTTACCGACGACGAGGTGTCCGTTGTCGATTCGGGGATGGGTCTCACAAAGTCAGAAGACCCGGCCGGAAGGCCGCGCGGCTACGGCTTCGGTCTGGATATTGTTCGACGCATCTGTCACCGCTGTGGATGGCAGTTTGACCTTGGCGACGCCGCCACCCAGGGTACCTGTGCAACCGTGAAATTTATCAACGATCCCCTGGATCCCGGTCTGAAGCCTGCCGCCTGAACGGGTTCGCCGTGGGGGCGCCGGTTCGCGTCTCAAGCACATCTTTCGCAAAGCCTCGATCGCGTGCGCATGCCCGGCCGCACCCCCGGTCGATCGAATCGGCGTTATTGCGTTCCGGCATTGGCGTTGGGCGACAAAAGTTTGGAATCTCCATCTCGCAGCTTTTGCAGATTGGGTACTCTATGCGGTCTGCGTGGGGCGGAAATATTCGTCCCGAAACCAAAGTAGCCAGGAAATTTGCGAATGAGGATTTTGACGTTTGCCAAAAATGGTCAGGACGTAGTCGGCGTTAGACAGGAAGACAAAGTGATCGATCTCTCGATCGCTGCACCTCAGCTGCCCGCTACCCTTCGTGGTTTGCTCGAAGAGGGCGATGCTGCGTTCGACGCAATCAAACGTGCGGTTGACGCGGCGCCCGCGAAATCCGTTGTCGACGCGAGCACTATTACGCACGGGATTCCGCTGCCCGACCCCAGCAAGATTTTCTGTCTTGGTCTGAACTATGCCGACCATGCCAAAGAGGGCGGTAACGATGCACCGGAGTACCCGGCGATATTCATGCGCGGGCCATCGTCGCTGGTGGCTCACAATCAGCCAATCATACGGCCGCTCATATCCGACACGCTGGACTACGAGGCTGAACTCATGGCCGTGATTGGCAAACGATGCCGACATGTTTCCAAAGCGGATGCGTTAAGCGTTGTCGCTGGCTACTCCTGCTTCAACGATGGCTCGGTGCGTGAGTATCAGCGCAAGGCTTCCCAGTGGACCATGGGCAAGAATTTCGACGCCACGGGTGGTTTCGGTCCCGAGTTTGTGACGGCCGACGAGTTACCACCGGGCTGCGTGGGCCTTTCAATCCGTTCAATTCTCAACGGCACGGTCATGCAGGACGACAACACCAGCAACATGCTGTGCGACATGGCGACGACGATCGAGCTTTTGACCGAATGCGTCACCCTGGAGCCAGGCGATCTGGTTGCCATGGGGACCCCGGCCGGCGTGGGCTATCCGCGCACGCCGCCGGTGTTCATGCGCGACGGCGCCATCTGCGAGATCGAGATTGAAGGTGTCGGAACGCTCAGTAATCCGGTCAAAGATGCCGCTGGCGCGTGACTTTCACAATGTGAAACAGAAACCTGTCTTTCAAAAAGCCCCTGATGTCGCGACGTCAGGGGCTTTTTTCGTTTGCAGATCAGTATGTTGTGAGAATATTAATTTTGGGCACGAGTGGCTGACCTTGATCAGTCGGCGCGTTACCCTGTCTGGCCGCGGTCACGGCGCGACGCTCCCGAACACCCCCGAGACGTCCTGATGCCGGAGTCGCGAACCGACTTGAGGGGACCGCGTCGTTACACCGGATGAGTCTTCGCTGCTGCCATAGCTGATGCTCGACCCGGGCGAATTTTTGCAGGCGGCGCGGTTCCCACCCCTCTTCAGACGGCGTGTGCCCTGCCTGCATTGACTATTTTTTGGTCAGTTGCGCAGGTACCTGCACACGCGTCCCCTGATCACTACGCTT
>CALHMG010000039.1 GCA_938034705.1 uncultured Gammaproteobacteria bacterium | reverse complement strand
CCCCGTCGTGCCGATGACCATTCGCTTGCCCGCAGCCCGCAGCAGTTCCAGATGTTCGAGCGTCGAATCGGGACGGGTAAATTCAATCAGCACATCAAAGTCGTCGGTATTAGGCGCCGTCGCGATCGCCACATCCAGCTTCCCGACACCGGCGACTTCACCCGCATCCGCGCCGATCAGTGAACTCCCCGGGTGCTCACACGCACTGGTCAGCGTCACCCCATCGGTATTCTGGATCGCTTCGATAATCGTTCTGCCCATGCGCCCCGCGGCGCCGGCGACACAAATTCTGGTCATGGCTTGTTGGCATTGGTTGGCGGCTGTGAAAGAACATTAACCGGCGCAAACTGCTTTCGCAAACTTATATCGACCTCCGCGACGCGGAATCCCCCGGACGTCTGCTTTGGGCCCAACGAGCGCTTGCGGTACGGTCAACACCTATGAACGAAGTGACAACAATCAACGACCCCAGCGTCTGGACCGCGGCGGATTTCCCCCAGGCCCGCTCGTGGGTGCGGGATCTGGACGATGACATGATTGCCGAGATCGATGCCGCGCTGGCGAGCGTCAAAGCCGCCAGCATCCCGTGGCATGCCATTACGCACCAGGACTTTGTGTTGCCAACAGCTTCACGCCTGCTCGCGCAGATGGCGAATGATCTCGAATCGGGGCCCGGGTTTGCGGTCGCGGCCGGATTGCCCGTGGACCGTTACACACGCGACGACAACCGAACCATCTGGTGCGGTATCAGTGCCCACATCGGCAGGATCAAGGCCCAGACGCACAAGGGTGACCGGATCATCGACGTTGTCGATCTCGACAAACCGTATTCCCACGAGTCTCGCGGCTACAGCTCTAACGCCCTGCTGCCCTTTCACACCGACGGAGCGCACACCGCCGGACTGCTGTGTCTGGGCGAAGCCGAGACGGGAGGCAGGTCGATCATCGTCAGCGCAAGCGCCGTCTACAACGTGCTGGTTGCCGAGCATCCAGACGCCCTGGCGATTCTGGAACGCGGGTTCTACCACCATCGGCGCGGCGAGCAGCCCGAGGGTGAATCGCCACTGTCAAACGAACGCATTCCGGTGTTCAGCTTTTTCTCTGATCTTCTGCACGTGATGTACAACCGAAACCCAATCGAGTGGGTGGAACACGAGGGCGTCAACCTGTCAAAGGACGAAGTCGCGGCCCTGGACACCCTCGACGCCATAATGGCGCGCCCGCAGATGCAGCTGCACATGGACATGCGCGCAGGCGACATGCAGTTCATTAACAACTTTGTGATTTTTCATTCCCGCACCGAATACCAGGACAGCGAGCACAAGCGACGTCATCTGTTGCGCATCTGGCTGGAAACACCAGAAAGTCGACGGACGGGTCCAACGCTTCTGGACCTGTACGCACCGGCCGAAGCGCAGCGTCGCGGCGCGGACCATTTCGATACACACCGCGAACAACCAGGAACATAGCAATGAAAGTAGCAGTGATTGGCACCGGAGCCATGGGTTCAGTTTATGCAGCACTGATGGGCGATTCCGGCAACGAGGTGTGGGCTATCGATGCCTGGGACGAGCACATCAACACCATCAAGTCCCAGGGCCTGAGACTCGAAGGCGCGAGCGGCGAGCGCACGGTCAAGATCAACGCGTCGACGGTTGCTGCCGACGCCGGTGAGTGCGACCTTGTGATCATCGCGACCAAGGCGGCCCACGTTGAGGCGGCCGCAAAGTCCGCGATTCCTCTGGTTAAAGACGACACCACGGTTCTGACGATTCAGAACGGACTCGGCTCCGCCGATCGTGTGCGCAACATCATGGGCGATATCAATCTTTCGATCGGTGTTGTTGGCGGCTTCGGCGCTTCGGTCAAGGGCCCCGGGCACGCACACCACAACGGATGGGAGCTGGTTCGGCTCGGCGAATTTGACGGCCCCGCGACCGATCGCTTAAAGGACGTAGCCGCGGTCTGGGAAGGCGCCGGGTTTAACGTTCGTACTTTTGACGACATTCACAAAATGATCTGGGAAAAACTGATCTGCAACGTTTGCTACAGCGGACCCTGTGCCCTGACGGAATGGACGCTGGAGGAAGTACAGAACGACGAAAACGCGTGGGCGGTCGCGAGTGGCTGTGCAACCGAAGCATTCAAAGTCGCCAAAGCCAAAGGGATCAACATTGATATCGAAGATCCGGTTCAGTACGTCTACGACTTTGGCCAGAAAATTCCCAAGTCCCGCCCCTCGATGCTGCTCGACCATATCAACGGACGCGCCTGCGAAATCGAAGTGATCAACGGCGCAATCCCTCGCGAGGCCGAGGGCACGGGTATTGCAACACCGATAAATGACACAGTTGTGGCGTTAATTAAGGCCAAAGAGAAACGACTCGGACTGTCGTGAAACGCCGAAAAATTGGGGCCGGCACTGGGAGTCCTTCCTAAACCATAGTGGTCGGGTGGCGGAAGGTTGACGGTGCGTCGAAACTGATCGGAGTACAGGGATCAGGGGCACAGGTCAGATCATACAATGCTGGGCGTAAAACAACTCATTCCGGGCGGAAGGGCTCGCAAACTCGTCGATCTTGAGCGAAAGATTTCGCCCAAGCCGGTGTCCGAAGGTATGGACGACGACAGCGAGGAGCAGATCATCCAGTCCGCCACCATTGAACTCATCAATGGACTCGCCAACGGCACCGACTCGTCTGACGAGTTCAAAGAGTACATCGCCATCTGCCGCGAAGATCCTCAGATCGAGAATCTGGTGACCAAGCGCAAGCTGTCCGAAGATACGATGATCAAGATGTTCCGCATGCTTGCGTCATCGGGCCTGAACCGATGGATCAAGGGCCGCAACGCGGCGCTCGCAACATTCTCTGAATACACGACGCTGCTGTTTGTGGTCAGGGCACTGCGAAAAGGCACCGACTGGCCCAGCATCAGCAGCGAGCTGGCGCTCTACTGGAACGGTAAAACCGACGCACACGCGTTGCTCAGCCAGACAACCCGCAGCTCAAAAGCCGACGCTTGAATCGTTCGCGCATCCAGCGCGTTTCGACTTCATCACGCTGACCCGTGGACCAGGCGCTGTTCATCAGTTTGCCCAGTCGCTCCATGAATTCGGCATCGCCTTCTGTCCAGTTAAACGCGGTCAGCTTCACGCCAAGGTCTTTCATCGCCGGCAGCGTATCGTAGTCGGCCCCTGGAGGGCCGCTGCGACCGGGCAGTAGACGCCTGTCACCCAGAAACCCCTGGAACGAATAAAACGCATCATCGCCGGCAACATACTGCATTTCGTATTCGACTTCGCGTGCCGGGTCCGCCACGTCATCGCCGCTCATGGTCGGTTGATCCTCACCCTCGAACAGCCACTTCAGGCCGGCTTCATCCATAAACGGCACCGAACGCCAGGATGTCACCTTGGGCGAATACGGATATAGCTCATTGGATCCTCGTGCCGCGATCACCCGAACCCGGTCATCGTCGGGCCAGGGCAAATCACAACCAAAAATAAAGCTTCTGCGATAGTTGTGCTGTTGCAGCAGCATCGCGACGGGGGCCGCGTCGGCGGTCAGCACCAGAACCACGGCCGTGTAGTGATCGAGCTGATGCCAGTCATCCAGATCACCAGCAAGACCTGACGCCCATTTCTTAAAGCCACTCAGCCCGTAGGGCAGCCCGGAAGTTCTGAACACAAAATGCCAGGACAGAAACTTGAGCGTGCCCAGCGACTCGACCGTCGCGGTTTGAACTCGCCCGAGCGCTTCGGGGTGAATTTCCTGAGCGGACGCTTCATGGGTAAACACCGCTCTGGAGTCTTCGCGGTACTGATTCAGTATTTCAGCAGTCACGGCCGATGACACATGTTTACCCTGCCCGTCGACGAGCGTACCTGCCGAGATGTAGTCGCGATAAAAGCTGATCGGACCTTCGCTGTCCGGGCCGACCCACAGCCGCGGTCGAAATTTTTCAAGAAGCAGAACTTCGTCCTTGGTCGCAGGAAGTTTGGACGGCGGATTTTGCGCAAACCACTGTTTAAAGCCGTCACGCTCGGAAAAATTGCCGCCGCCAGCGCAACCGGCCAGCGCCAGCACCACGCACAGACAAGCGACTCGCGTTAACAACGCGCCGGGTCTAGTCGCCATATCCTTCGACCTTGGGAAGATCATCGACAACATCGAACCAGTCGGCTTTTGACTCGATGAAGATGTGCTTCGATGGCGCGATGCCGGCTTCATCATCGAGTGTGCCGAGCGCCACGGCTACGTGATCGCCGTTTTTGGGCGCAAACAGCAAAGTGGAACCACAAACGCTGCAGAACGATCGCACAAATTCTTCTGTTGCTGCATAGGACCGAACGAGATCATCGCCACGCGTGAACTTGAAGCCGCCCTTTTCCGGGGTACCGTAGGTGCCGAAGGCGGATCCGGAAATTTTCTGACACATTTTGCAGTGACAGTGCGTAGGCGGTTTTGCAAAACGGGTAATCTCATAGGCGACACCCTCGCACAGACAACTTCCCTTGATCATGTCTATCCCTTCTTTCGGTTTATGAAGCCCGCCATCAATCGTGTCGGCTCGTCAGTATCGTAGGCGCTGGCAAAACTCTCAATACTGGCTTTCGACGCCTGCTCAAGACTCGTTTTCTCCCACGAGTTGATCAGCGCCTTTTGGTTGCGAATCGCCAACGGCCCTGCATCGGTCACGTGTTTTACGGACTCCGCGACGGCCTCATCAAGATCAGCGGCAGGCACGACCTTTTCAAGAAATCCCATGGAGCTGGCCTCGGCAGCGTCGATCCAGCGCCCGGTCAACAAAAGCTCACGGGTGTTGCCCCACCCAATGAGCAACGGCATGCGCACGGCTTCGATTACAGAAGGACTCCCGATCTGGACTTCCGGCATGCCGAACTGCGCCGTATCGGCCGCGATACGCCAGTCACAGCACGCGGCTACCTCGAGTCCGGCACCGAGCGTGTATCCATTGACTCGGGCGATGACGGGCACCGGGATTTCGAGCACCGCCTGGCAGAGCGTGTGCAGGGACGTAATGAATTCACGCGCGCCTGCCTTGTCGGCGGTGCCCATGAAATTGACATCGGCGCCGCCGATAAACGCACGATCGCCGGCCCCGGTGAGGACCACCGCACGAAGCGTGTCGTCCATGGCAAGCGCGCGCAGCTTCGCCGTCGCGCTGGCGATCAGTTGCGGATTAAGCGTGTTGAGTTTGTGTTGATTGTCGAGCGTGACGGTAGCCACATGGGTACCGTCGCTCTTTTTGGTGTGCGTGACACGGGTAGTGTTGTCGGACACGGGTACTGCACCTTTTTGATGGGATCGTCAGAGTGATCCTACATCGAATCGGTGCGACTCCTGACTGGAGAATCCGTAGAGCGTTTCGACAATGGCACGACCAAGCTCAACATCAATATCGTCGGCAGAAACACCGTCTTTACCGATGGCCTTGGTAAATCTGGCGATGTGGCTGGTGCTCGCGGTCAGAATCTGTGTCGCCTTGTCCGCGCCATCCAGTCCGGGTGGCAAAAGCGAAGCCGCTACCAGCTTCCAGACGCCATTTTTCTTCACAACCTTGAGATCACCCTGTTCGGCCGGGTAGGACGCCTCGTCACCATTTTCCTGCGGCTTGTAAAGCAGCATCTGATCGAGATCGACCTGCTCGAAAACACTCAGGCGTGCGTTAAACGGCGGACGCTGACTGGTCGCAGGCTCCGGCAGATGCTCGGGGCTGTTGAATTTTGCCCACGCGCCGTCCCCGAATTTATTCACGAACGCGGTTTTGAACTGCACGCTTGCTCGCTGATAGTTAGCGCGTGCGGTGAGGGCTTTCTTTTCCTTGTCGCTGCCTTCGACAACCGCAATCGCCGCTTCGGCATCGCCGTTGAGCAGCGCAGTGAAAAAGTCGACGGTCGCGCCGTGAGCGCCGGTGCGCTTGACCGGGGCCGGCTTCGACTCCGGTTCCGCCGGTTCAGGTGCCGAGGGTTCCGGCGTCGGCTCGACCTTCGCCGGACTCTCCGGTGCGGCAGCAACGGGCGCCGCGGTCTTAGCCTCGGTTTCGGTATCCGCTTCAGTCTCAACCACCTTGGCAGCGGTATCGGTTACCGCCTGCGCCGCGCTTTGCGCGGCTTCCCCGGTCGTCGTCGCAACTGCCTGAGCGGTCTCACCCGCTTTCTCGGCAACCTGCTTTGCGCCTTCGCTCAACGACTCCGACAGTTTGGTTGCGCTGTCGCTGACGGTATCGGTAACTTTTTCCGCCGCCTTTTGCATCGACTCCACCGACGCATCGGTCACAGCATCAGCGCTATCGTTACCACATCCGGACAGCATGACGAGGGCGATGCCGCCGGCAACCAAACCTTGGGATATGCGGGATCCTGCAACAGAGCGAAAGTAGTTCATGACGTCTTCTTAATCGATGTAGATTTTGTGGGCGATGATATCGATAAACATACGATAGTGAGCGAACAGACTGTACATCGGCTTGCTCCATGTATCCGGCTTGTTCTTCTCGAGCTTTTTATGTCCGTACCAGGAAAAACCGAATCCTGCCGCGGGAATCAGCGGCGCCAGCCACCAGTTCATGGTGCACAGCATGTGTACAAACAGACAGACGCCGATACCGGTTCCGATAAAGTGCAGTTTGCGATTGCGTGGGTCCCGGTGCTCGTTGAGAAAGTTCTCGTAAAACTCATCGAACTTCTGAAATTCACGCTCTGTAGTGTTGGTGTTTGACTGGGCCATAGTGATCCTAGCTCCTGGTTGCTCGCACCACATGCTTGAGTGGTGACAGATTAATCTCATCAACGACGGTACCGGGCCGCATTTCCAGCACCGTGCGTACCGCGGCGGCCACGTCGGTGGCCTCGATCGCGTTTTCCGGCGACTCGCCCGGCGCAAAATCCAGCGACTCGAAGAACGGCGTATCCACCATACCGGGATTGACCACCGTCACATGGACACGCGCCGGCGCGCACTCTTCGCGCAGCGCCTGGGCCAGACCACGAACGGCGAACTTGGTCGCACAGTACACGGCACCGTTGCGATGGCCTTTCAGCGCCGCTTCCGACCCCATTAGTATGACATTGCCACTCGCGTGAGACTTCATCCGCGGGATAAAACAACGTAACAGCAGGAGCTGGCTCGTGATATTCAGATCGATGAGCCCACGTATCTGGGCTGGCGAAAACTGCTCCAGCGCCCCAAACCGGCCGGCTCCCGCACAGAGTATCAATGTGTCGGTCTGTGAATGTTTTTTAGCCAGCTCTCCAAGACGATCGGACGCGTGCTCGAGATCAGCGAGATCCATCGCAATGCCCTCGACCCCCTCAGGCATCGAATCCGTCTGTCGCGCTATGCCGACAACGTTGTGGCCGTCGGCGATCAGCATGGTCGCGATTGCGTGACCGATCCCCGAGCTTGCGCCGGTTACGATAGCGTTTCTCATGCCAGCGCCTCTTTGCAGTGATAAAACCGGTCGGCCGGAACTCTCGACAGTATCTCGTCGGTACAGAACTGCGTCATCTCGAAATTGAGTTCATCGGTGTAGCCAACAACACCACGAGTTGAGCTAAGAGGTCCCGCAAACAGGGGCTCATCGGGATAAAGCTCTCGACTCTTTTTGAAAAAACCATCGGGCATCCTGAAGCTGCCAATGCTCACCGAATCGATTTTGTCCGCGTTCAATGGTTCGAGCACCTGGGCGAAGAGTTCTCGATAACGCGACCTGAAGTCTTCGCACCAGATCAGCGGCTCGAATCGCACACCGACACGCCACCCTTTTTGCTGCAGTTCCACCATCGCCGCTATCCGACGCTCAATATCCGGGACCTTGTGCTCGAGACCGCGCGCGACACTGGCCGGCGTGAAACTGAAAGCACACACAACATTGTCTACCGGTTCAAGCGCCGTCAGACATCGGATCTGCGTGCTCTTGGTTCGAAGTTCCAGCATGGCACGAGGGCGCGATTGAAAAAAAGGTACGAAATGTTCGACGAAGCCACTCAACGGCTCGAGTGCGAGCGAATCACCGTCATAGCCCGAGTTAAACCACACCTGCTCCTGATTCGGGCTCTCCTCGAGTACGCGATCAATGTCATCGCCAAAGTCCTCGAAATTCACAAACAAAACATAGTTCGCCGACGCGTACATTCCCTGAAGAAAGCAGTATCGACAGTCATAAAGACAGTTGAGCATGTGAGAAAAATAGTAGGCCTCACCCTCACCTGCGCCGTAACCGTCAGGAGCGGCCAACACACGACCGCTGTGTTTGCGGGCCACGATCAGCGCCGGCGCTCGCTTCTGAAGTCTGAAGTTCTGGGACTTGGGGTTGAACACTTCACCATATCGGTCGCACGAAATGTGCGGCACGTTAGCGTATCGCTGTTTAAGCGCCGCCACTCTCGGGTGGGTCGCAACGTCGTTCTCGATGTACAGCGCGCTAATCAACAGCAACCCCCGTATCCGCCGCGTTAACCCGAGCGGCAAGCGCGTCGAGTGCCGCGCGGGCGTTTTTGCACGATCGTGTGGTCGCGTCGATCAATTCTGCATCCGGATCGCGCGCGTGCAGACCGCGCAGCAAGCCGGTCAGCTCGTGGCGGGCGCTGACGGTGAAATGCCAGTGCTCAAGATAGGCATCTATCCCGGCCGGTGCGGCGGTTCGTGCGGCCTCGATTCCGGCGAGCTCGCGCAACTCATCCACAACGCCAGAAACGGCTTCGACGTGGGCACCCACAAGACTGATGACGCCAGCGCGGTCAATCGTCTCGATCTCGCCGGCCTCGGGCCCGTCAGACACGATCTTCATGAACGACACCAGTTCACCGGTGACAAACCGGGTGGCCGTATCCCAGATGGCAAACGCTTCCATTTCGTACGCGGCGTCCTCGGAGTAACCCGTCTCCGCCCGGTCAACCGTAATGACGAGATCACGGTCCAGACCCCGCCCAACCAGCGCCGGCGGAAAGACATGTCTTCCCGTTGCCGCGTCTCGCAACTTGCCCGCCAGCATCATTGAACCCGCTGGCCGGGAACCGTGGCCGGCAATGCCCACGTTAAGCCAGGCACTCGATCGACTCTCGCCCTGCCTTGCCGCAAGCCAGCCGGTCGCCGCCGCGGCGCGCATGCGGCCGATGCCGGTGACAACCAGCGATACATCATCTTTGGCGTAGAGGATAAAGCCGCGGGCGTCCAGCACCCGATCGAGTCTGAACGCATCAATTAGCGGCTTGGCTTCACTGGAAAGCGCCGTGACAAGGTTGATGTTGGGACCGGGAATCATCGTTCGATGGTACCCCATCGCTCGATGAGAGCCTCGATCTGCGCGGCCTCGTCATGTCTGCCGCGTTTTTTGACACCGCCAAGGTAAACGTTCGCCTTGCTGATCAAAGTCTCAATCGTTCGCGCGCGGTCTTGCGCACCCAGAGTTTCGGATTCAAGCATTTTGTTTAACGCCTTGACTCTGAATCGGTCCATCCCGGGATAACGGCGCGAGAGCTGATCGTCGTGCCCGCCATGCTTGATGACCAGGGGTTCATCGATAAAGTGCGTTTCAAAACGCGCCGTAATGCGCAGCCACAGATCATAGTCTTCGCACGCTGGCAGGGACTCATCAAAACGGCCGACGTCTGCGAAAACGCGCTGGTGAATCATGACTGAAGACGGCGAGATCGCACACAGGGGCAGGCAGCGCTGATAGATCCAGCCCCCGGTCTTTTCGTGTCGATCACCCTGATTGACGCGCTTGCCGTTACGAATCCAGATCTCGTTGGTATGGATAAGATTCGCGGCGGGCTCATCAGACGCAATCGCGAGCTGGCGCTCAAGCTTGGTAGGTGCCCACGCATCATCTGAATCGAGAAACGCGATCCAGTCGCCGGTAGCGATATCGATGCCACGGTTGCGTGAAAAACTGACGCCCCGGTTGACGTCGTTGCGAATCAGCGTAACGCCTGGATAACTTTGCTCAATGACGGCGGTGGTGTCGTCGCCCGATGCGTCATCGACGACTATGACTTCGGTAGCGGCAGTGGTCTGCAGCAGAACGCTGTCGAGCGCCCGGCGGATAAGTTCCGGACGCTCGAATACGGGGATAATGACACTGACGGTGGTACTCACCGAATGTCGGTGTCTTTCAGCAACTCGGGATCAGAGCAGATCCTTGACGTCGTCACGCTCTTCGGAAAGTTCCTTGGCGGTGGCGTCCATCATTTCGCGACTGAATTCATCTACGTCCAGGCCCTGCACGATGGAGTATTCACCACCGGCAACCGTGACCGGGAACGAGTAGATCAAACCTTCGGGGATGCCGTAGCTGCCGTCGCTTGGAATCGCCATGCTGACCCAGTCGCCGTCGTCCGTGCCCATGGCCCACGTGCGCATGTGGTCGATCGCAGCGTTCGCCGCCGACGCTGCACTGGACAGGCCACGAGCTTCGATAATGGCAGCGCCACGCTGCTGGACTGTCGGGATAAAGGTGTCGCGGTACCAGCCCTGATCCACCAGCGGAGCCGCCGGCTTGCCGTCAACCATCGCCTGGCTGATGTCAGGGTACTGGGTAGCCGAGTGGTTACCCCAGATCGTCATGCGCGTGATGTCGTTCGATGCCTTACCGGTTTTTTCAGCAAGCTGACTGACCGCGCGATTGTGGTCAAGACGCGTCATCGCGGTGATGTTGCCGTGCTTGATGTTTGGAGCGTTCGCCATTGTGATCAGCGCGTTGGTGTTTGCCGGGTTACCGACAACCAGCAGGCGCAGATCCTTGTTCGCGTTCTCGTTGATCGCCTTGCCCTGCTCGGAGAAAATCTTGGCGTTCGCCGACAGCAGGTCTTTGCGCTCCATGCCTTTTTTGCGTGGCATCGCACCGACCAGCAACGCGTAGTCCGCATCAGCAAACGCGACGTTGGGGTCAGAGGTTGCGACAACGTCATCGAGCAGGTCGAAGGCACAGTCATCGAGTTCCATCTTCACGCCGCGAAGAGCGTCCATCGCTGGTGGAATCTCCAGACACTGGAGAATGATCGGCTGGTCTGGGCCGAGCATGTTGCCGGCGGCAATTCTGAAAAGCAGGCTGTAACTGATCTGGCCTGCTGCGCCAGTGACGGCAACGCGAACCGGTGGTTTCATAGTCGGGGTCTCCGCAATACGATTGTTTTTGTAGGTCTGATTGCGCGCGATTCTACACCGTTTTCGACGAGTGAATTGTTGCGCTCAGGACCCCTGTCCGAAATTGGACCCGCCGTCTGCCAGAAACGCGATTTCTGCTGCCGTTGAAGCGCGTCCCAGTATCTTGTTTCGATGCGGGAAACGGCCGAATTGATCGACAATCTCGCGGTGGTGCTCCGCGAACCTGATGTAATCGTTGAACATTGCCTGATGCGCCTCGGGTGCATCAGCCGCGAGTCTTGTGAAGCACTCCACGCACAGCGCCTGCAGCATCCGGTCTTCGGCATGCTCGAGCGGCATGTAGGCAAACGTTCGCTCAATGGGATGCAGATCGAGATGCTCGCCGGAATCTACCAGGTGTCGCGATTGCGCAAGGGACAGATGGTCCGTCGCGAACGCCTTCGCGGTGCCACGATAGATATTGCGCGTCATTTGATCGAACAAAATGATCAAAGCGACGCGTCCGCGCGACGTTTCTTCAAAGTGCTGATACTCACCGGCCGCCGCGCGCTCGATATCGGCGCCGTGAGTCTCACGAATGAGCTGATCGTCTTCAGGAGTCGCCTGGAACCACATCTTCGACTTCTCTTTGATGGCCTCGGCACTGTCCGGGTCATCTGAAATCCAGAATTTCAAGATGGCGTCAATTTTGGGATCGGGTTCAGACATTGGAATTCCTGAGTCGAAACTAGTGCGAGACGCGACGTGCGTCGGTGACATTGGGGACTCGCACCACCTGGGAGAGCACCCGGGACAGATTCTGGATATCGGCGATCTCGATGGTGATCGTCATGCGAACCTGCAGGGACGCCGCATCGGTCTGGGATTGAATACCGAGGACGTTGACGCCGGCATCGGCAAACGCCGCTGACACATCGCGCAGCAGACCCTGGCGATCAAAAGCCTTAAGCGCAACGTCTACCGGAAAGGTCTGGTCGTCTGCATCACCCCAGTTAACGAGCAACAGTCGTTCGGGTTCGCGATCGGACAGCTCAAGGGCGTTGTGGCAGTCGTGTCGATGAATACTGACGCCGCGGCTGCGGGTAATGTAGCCGACGATTCGATCGCCGGGCACGGGTGAACAGCAGCTGGCCATCACCGTCATCAGGTTGCCGACGCCCTGCACCTGCATGCCTTTGGGCGAGCGACGCACGCGGGGCCGCGCTTTGAGTTCCGAGAGGTCTGGCTCCTCTTCGCGCGCAAGCTGGCTGCGCAACGACGATACGGCCTGGCTCGCGCGCAGATCGCCACCGCCGATAGCCGCAAGAAAATCTTCAACCCGGCGATATCCACGTTCGGTGGCCAACGGCTCAAAGCCAACGTCACGCAGACCAAGGCGATCGATCTCGCGATCCAGCGCCGCGCGACCGGCAGCTACGTTGTCGTCAAAATTCTGTTCCTTGAACCAGCGCTGGATCCGGGCACGCGCTCTCGACGTGTGAACGTAGCCTAACGTCGCGCTCAACCAGTCCCGGCTTGGACTGCTTGTCTTGCCGGTGATGATTTCAACCTGGTCACCTGACGAAAGCGCGTGATCGAGAGGCACGATTCGCCCGCCAACTCGCGCACCGCGACAGCGATGCCCGACCTCGGTGTGTACGGCGTAGGCAAAATCTACAGGCGTAGCGCCCGTTGGCAGATCGACGACACCGCCTGCGGGTGTAAAAACATAAACACGCTCATCAACAACGGCCTGCTTGAGGTTGTCGATCATTTCGCTTGCGCTGGAAATTTCTTCTTTCCACTCGAGCAGCTGCCGCAGCCACAGCACCTTGTTGTCAACGGATTCGCTGGCGACGGCGCCCTCTTTGTATCGCCAGTGAGCGGCGACGCCAAGCTCGTTCTCGTTGTGCATGTCGAAGGTGCGAAACTGAACTTCGACGATACGACCTTCGGGCCCGACGACGGCGGTGTGGATCGACTGGTAGTTGTTTTCTTTTGGCGTCGCGATGTAGTCATCAAACTCGCCGGAGACGTGGGACCAGCGCTGGTGCACGGCACCGAGCGCCGTGTAGCAGTCGGCGATTTCGTCAACGAGCACACGCACCGCCCTGATATCGAGCACGTGGTCGAAGTCGAGGTTCTTGCGATTCATTTTGCGCCAGATGCTGTAGATGTGTTTCGGGCGCCCGGAGATTTCACCTTTGACGTTTACGCTCTGAAGCGCTTCGTCGAGTTCACTGACAAAACTCTCGATGTAATTTTTCCGGTCGTCGCGGCGCTCAGCCAGCTGGGCTGCAATGCTGTGGTACATGTCGGGCTCGAGATAGCGAAAGGCCATGTCTTCGAGTTCCCACTTCAGCTGCCAGATCCCCAGGCGATTGGCCAGCGGTGCAAAGATTTCCAGCGTTTCCGTGGCCACGGCATCGCGGTAATCGCCGGGCTCGTTCTTCAGGGTCCGCAGCAACACGAGACGGGCCGCAAGCCGAATCAGAACTACCCGCACGTCATCGACCATGCCGATGAGCATCCGGCGAACGGATTCAGTGCGCGACTCGCTGTCCTGGCGGTTCGCCTTTACCGAACCGTCATGGCGAATGCGCGAGATGACATCCATCCGGCCAATATTTCTGACGAGATTCAGGACCTCGGCTGTTGCAGGGTCGTCATGAAGCACTTCGACTTCAGAAACGTCGGCACCGAGCGCGCCGTAGACAAAGGCGGCAGCGCACGCCGCATCGTCGAGGCCAAGTTCTGTGACTTCAAGCAGTAAAGCCCGCGCGTGAGCGTCGTCGACGTACTGTGGCCAGGCGCTTGTCAGACGTTCGTGTTCGGCCGTCGATGCGCCGTGCTGCGAGCGGTCGAACTCAAGAAAGCGGCCAATACCTGGCACCAGCTCGGCGAATCGTTCCCGACGAGCTTCGGTGGCAACGTTTTTTTCAACATTGGCAGCCATGATTGAGTGTTCGAGCTTTGTAACTATGCTGATGCGACAACTATCATTCCACGAAGGAACTCAACGCAGCATCCGGTTGCGTTTTGATCACATCTGATGAAGGGGCGCCGCGTCCAGCGCGCAACTATTCGCTCAGGAGCGCGTCGGCGTCGAATTCGGTGTGCCGGACGTCACGACCCTTGACGAAGTAAATCACGTATTCGCAGATGTTACAGGCACGATCACCGATTCGTTCAATCGCTCGCGCTGACCACATGAGCTCCAGCCCTCGAGGAATAGTTCGAGGCTCCTCCATCATGTAGGTAATCACCTGTCTCATGATCGCTTCGTATTCGCGATCGACTTTTCGGTCTTCACGCAAAACCTGGACCGCGAGTTCAATATCGGTTCGCGCAAAAGCGTCAAGCGCGTCATGCAGCATCTGGCGTACATGATTTCCAAGGTGACGAATTTCGTTGTAGGCGTCGCCCGGGCGTTCACGCTCCGCGAGCTTTTTCGCCATGCGCCCGATGCGCTGGCTTTCATCGCCCATGCGCTCGAGGTCGGTAATGGTCTTGATGATCGACAGCACGAGGCGCAGGTCGCTGGCCGCTGGCTGGCGGCGGGCAAGAATGCCCGTGCACTCCTCGTCGAGCGCCACTTCCATGGCGTTGACCTCGAAATCGTTTGCTATGACCTGCTCGGCCAGCGCGGTGTCCCCGGTCACAATCGCGGTAATGGCGTCTTCCAGCTGGCGCTCGACCAGACCGCCCATGGACAACACGCGTGAACGAATCTCCTCAAGCTCGGTGTTGTAGCGCCGGGAAATGTGCTGGTCGATGTGCATCGGGTTGGCGCTGTCGCCAGCATTGTCAGATTGAGACATAGCGTTGTTTCTTAAGGTAAATGGTTAGGAGTCAGGCCCAATTAACATAAAGGTAAACGGGAGATATTGCAAAAATGCGACAAAAACCGCCCACACCGGCAGCCCGTCATATCCCTGTAACAACCGCCCCCTATAAAGCCACTTAAGGGGACAGGCACTCACCACGCCGCCCCGAAGGGAACAACTGAAGTGGACACACACTCATTCCGTCGGAAAGTGTCTGTCCACGAGCCCGAAAAGGTTTATTTACCGCAACGCAAATGTGCCTGTCCCCCTTATGGACAGACCTCAAAATTCAGGAGATCGAGCGTGATCAACAAGCGTGTAATTCTGGCCACAGCGGTGGTCGCTACTGCCCTCACAACCAGTCAGACCAGTTCCGCGAGCCGTGATTTCATCAGCATCGTCGGCTCCTCGACGGTCTATCCCTTTGCCACGGTTGTCGCCGAGACATTTGGCAAGGCCTCCGGCTACAAGACGCCAAAAATCGAAGCCACGGGTTCAGGCGGCGGCATGAAACTTTTCTGCACCGGCGTCGGGGTTGAGCATCCTGACATCACCAACTCGTCGCGCCGCATCAAGAAATCAGAATTCGACAAGTGCCAGGCCAATGGCGTGAAGGAAATCATAGAAGTCAAAGTGGGATACGACGGCATCGTCATCGCAAATTCCAAGGACGCCAAGCAGCTTGAGCTTTCACGCAAAGACATCTTTCTCGCGCTGGCAAAAGATGTGCCGGACCCGGCAGGTGGCGACAAGATGATCGCGAACCCTTACAGGACCTGGAAAGAAGTCAACGCCTCGCTGCCGGCGATCAAGATCGAGGTTCTGGGCCCTCCTCCAACTTCAGGGACCCGTGACGCGTTCGTAGAACTTGGCATGGAAGGCGGCTGCAATCAGTTTGACTTCATCAAGGCCATGAAAAAGTCTGACAAGAACACCTACAAAGCCCTGTGTCACACAATCAGAGAAGATGGCGCATACGTTGAGGCCGGCGAAAACGACAACCTCATCGTGCAGAAGCTTGGCGCCAACCCGGACGCGCTTGGCATCTTCGGCTACAGCTTTCTTGAGCAGAACGAAGACACCATTCACGGATCTTTTGTCGACGGCATCGAGCCTTCATTCGAAAACATCGCAGAAGGCAACTACCCTGTGTCGCGCCCGCTGTACTTCTACGTCAAGAGTGCCCACGTAGGCGTCATCCCGGGCATCAAGGAATTTCTTGCCGAATTCGCAAGCGATAAGGCCTGGGGCGAAGACGGATACCTCGTCGACAAGGGCATGATCCCGATGCCGGACGAAGAACGCGAGAAGTTTGCCACGGACGTAGCCAATCTCAACGCGTTGGCGATGTAGGTCGACCATCTGTCAGTGAGTGACGCAATAATAGACGCAACAAAATCAGGCGAGCCGTCGTGGCTCGTCTTTTTTGTGGCGAAGTTGTTATCACTGGTACCACTGAATCCGCAGAGTTACTTCTTTGCCCAAATCGTTCGGTCCGGTAAGCTCCCGGCCACCGCACCCGTAACCCCTATCGAGCAGATACCGTGACCCCAACCACCACGCTGATAGCCCTGCTGCTGCTGACGTCACTGGCCTACTACGTCGGGAAAATGCGGTGCCTGAATCTGGCCCGGGGCCTCACCGGAGGCACTCGCGAGCTGCATTCGCTGCCGCGCTACCACGGCTGGACGACTGCGTTGCTCTGCATCGTGCCGGCACTTTTATTACTCGGCATCTGGATCGTGCTGCAGGATCGCGTGATCACCTCCATGGTGATCGCCGGAATGCCAGAAGCATTGCAGAGCCTTGAGCCCAGTCGGCTTGGTCTCGTCATGAACGACATCAAGAACCTCGTCAGCGGCAACATCGTTTCCAGCGACCCGACACCGGAAATCAAAGCCGCGGCAGCGAACTACGAACATCTTGTTTCGCTATCAAACATCGCACGTGCGGTTGCGGTACTCGGTCTGGGAAGTGCTGGTCTATTCATCGGTTGGCGCATGGTCGCGCCACGCTTTCGCGCACGAAACTTTGTCGAAAGACTGGTAATGATTCTGTTGATCGCGAGCTCGACCATCGCGATCCTGACAACTATCGGTATTGTTCTGTCCGTCTTGTTCGAGTCGGTTCGATTCTTCGGCAAAGTCAGCCCTGCCGAATTTCTGTTCGGCCTGAAGTGGAGCCCGCAAACGGCGATCCGCGCCGACCAGGTGGGATCCTCCGGAACGTTTGGTGCCGTGCCGCTTTTTGTCGGCACGCTGTTGATTTCGTTTATAGCCATGCTGGTCGCGGTACCCATCGGCCTGATGTCGGCCATCTATCTTTCTGAATACGCCAGTCGCCGATTGCGCGCTTTTGCAAAGCCTGCGCTCGAGCTTCTCGCAGGCATCCCGACCGTTGTTTATGGATTCTTTGCCGCGCTGGTGGTCGCGCCCTGGTTGCGCGGTCTGGGCGACAGCATGGGCATTGAAATTGCGTCCGAAAGCGCGCTCGCCGCGGGTCTCGTCATGGGCATCATGATTATCCCGTTTGTGTCGTCCCTGTCGGATGATGTGATCAACGCAGTCCCACAGACGCTTCGGGACGGATCGCTGGCGCTTGGCGCGACCCACTCCGAAACGATCCGTCGTGTCGTCATCCCGGCCGCCCTGCCTGGAATCATTGGCGGTGTGCTTCTCGCGATCTCAAGGGCTATTGGTGAAACGATGATCGTGGTGATGGCGGCAGGTCTGGCCGCAAAGATGACGATCAACCCGCTCGAGGCGGTAACCACCGTCACGGTGCAGATCGTAACGCTGCTCGTCGGCGACCAGGAATTCGACAGCCCCAAAACCCTGGCCGCGTTCGCGCTTGGCCTGCTCCTGTTCGTCGCCACATTGATCCTGAATATCATCGCCCTTCAGGTCGTAAAGAAATATCGAGAACAGTATGACTGATTCAAATGTGTCAAACGATTCCGCCAGCCTGGTGAAGCAGTCTCTCAGACGCCGCCATCGTTCGGAAAAGCGTTTCAAGCTTTACGGCCTGGTCGCGATCAGCATCGGCCTTGTATTTCTGGTTCTGCTGTTCGCCAGCATCATCGGTAACGGCTACACCGCCCTGTCCCAGACGATGATGCAGATTGAAGTTGATCTCGCCGCGGACAAAATCGACCCGAAGCAGACCCTCGACCCCAAAATACTGCGGGCGGCCGACTACGGCGGCATGGTAAAGACGGCCCTGCGTAAAGAGTTTCCAGACGTAAAGAAGCGCAAGCAGAAAAAGGCGCTCTATCAGCTTGTCAGCTCAGGCGCCGCTGAGACGATCCGCAACGCAGTGCTTGCGGATCCCGGCATCATCGGAACGACGCAAACGTTCTGGGTACCGGCGGATGACGACGTCGACATGCTCGTTAAAGGCTATATCGATCGCGACGTACCCGAAGGCGATCGAAGGGTTAAAGACATCCAGCTCGCTTGGATTGACCGATTCGACGAACAGGGACGCATTGAAAAACGGTTTAACAAGGCGTTCTTTACCAACGGCGACTCGCGCGAGCCGGAGCTCGCGGGTATCTGGGGCGCCGTGGTCGGCTCGATCTACACGCTTCTGGTGACGTTGGTGCTGTCGTTTCCGATCGGGGTTTCGGCCGCGTGTTATCTCGAGGAGTTTGCGCCGAAGAATCGATGGACTGATTTGATCGAGGTCAACATCAACAACCTCGCTGCGGTGCCGTCGATTGTCTTTGGATTGCTCGGTCTCGCAATATTCATCAACTGGGCGGGGCTGCCACGGTCCGCACCTCTGGTTGGCGGCCTGGTGCTGTCCCTGATGACGTTGCCAACGGTCATCATTGCGAGCCGCGCTGCGCTTAAATCGGTTCCGCCGTCCATCCGCGAAGCGGCCCAGGGCATGGGCGCGTCAGCGATGCAGACCGTGACAGACCACGTGCTTCCGCTTGCGATGCCGGGCATGCTTACCGGCACGATCATCGGCATGGCGCGAGCGCTCGGCGAAACCGCGCCCTTGCTGATGATTGGCATGGTGGCCTTTATCGCCGACGTGCCGCAGTCGCCCGTCGATCCGTCCACCGCCCTGCCGGTGCAGATCTATCTGTGGGCGGATAGCCCGGAGCGCGCGTTTATCGAGCGAATCTCGGCCGCCATTATTGTCCTGCTGCTGTTTTTGATGGTGATGAACGGACTCGCCGTCTGGCTGCGCAGCCGCTTTGAGCGACGCTGGTAGGCCAGCCACTGCTTGGAAAATCAGCACTCACATAGCGCTGCAACGTACGATCAGCACACTCACATGAAATCATCACTAAACGCGACAGCGATTCCCGCCGGGGCTTATGGACTCGCTGAATCCGTTTATACTCAGCCCCGGAAAACTTGAGGCGGAACACGGCGTGGCCACCACAGCGGAAACCAAAGAAGAACTCAAAAGCTACGAAACCGTAGGCGACATCACCGTGGACAATCCACGGATGACGGCGCGGGATGTCGACGTCTTCTACGCCGACAACCACGCGATCATCGACGTCAGCCTTGATATCGGCAGCAACGAAGTTATCGCCATGATCGGACCATCAGGTTGCGGCAAGTCAACGTTCCTTCGCTGCCTCAACCGCATGAACGACACGATTGATATCTGTCGTATCACCGGGTCCATAAAACTCGACGATAAAGACATTTATGCGCGCGACCTTGACGTTGTCGAACTTCGCGCTCGCGTTGGCATGGTCTTTCAGAAACCGAATCCGTTTCCGAAAACGATCTACGACAATGTGGCGTACGGCCCGCGACTGCATGGCCTCGTGCGCACCAAGGCCGAAACTGACGAGGTGGTTTTTCAGAGTCTTGAAAAAGCGGGTCTGTTTGAGGAAGTCAAAGATCGCCTGGATCAACCGGGAACCGGATTGTCGGGTGGACAGCAACAGCGACTCTGCATCGCGCGTGCAATCGCGGTCGCGCCGGAAGTCATCCTCATGGACGAGCCCTGCTCGGCGCTTGACCCGATTGCAACGGCTCGAATTGAAGAACTCATCGACGAGTTGCGGGAACAGTACACGATTTGCATCGTGACTCACTCAATGCAGCAGGCAGCGCGCGTTTCCCAGCGTACCGCCTATTTTCACCTGGGCAAGCTGATCGAGGTTGGCCCGACCAACGACATCTTTACCAACCCGAGCGCCAAGCTCACGGAAGACTACATCACCGGTCGTTTTGGCTAGCGCGTGGCAGGTTGACGACTGATTCGCCGACGCGGCGGGTCAGCGTGCGTGCAAACGTCAGTTTTACGGTAGTGCCAACGTCGATGGTGGATTCGATTTCGATCTTGCCTTCATGCCGCAGCATCACGTGCTTGGCAATCGCCAGACCTAGGCCCGTTCCGCCATCGTCCCGCGCACGTCCGTCGTCAACACGATAAAAGCGCTCGGTCAGCCTCGGTATAGCGTCAGCAGGAATTCCCGGGCCCTCGTCCGAAACCACCAGCCGCGGACGTTCGTTATGCAGCTGCCATGAAATACGAACAACACCAGGCTCCGACATGTACCTGATAGCGTTGAACACCACATTGGAAAACGCCGTATAGATTTCACGCTCGTTGCCCTCAACGCCCAGCGTGTTGTCGACATCAAGCTCGATCCTGTGACGACCTTCACCCAGTGCGAGTGCCTCGTCGACAATCAGTTTGATCATGGAGTCGACGTTTACAACCTGATTGTCAGCGTCGTCATCCGTAGCCTCCAGACGCGAGAGTTCAAGCAGATCTTCGACGAGCAGCCGCATGCGTTCGGATTCTTTCTGAATCTGGTCGATTGATCGCGAGAGCATCGCGCGACTGCTGTCGTCGGCGTCGGCGAAGTTGCCGGCTCTTTCCAGCTCATCGAGGTTCTCGGCGTAGCCCTTAATAACCGTCAAAGGCGACCTCAGCTCGTGACTGACGTTCGCCACGAAGTCCTGGCGAATTCTTTCAAGACGCTCGAGTCGAGTAACGTCGCGCGTAATCAAAAGACGCTGGCCGTCTCTCGCGTACGGCACGATCTGCAGCAGCAACGATCGGTTCTGTCGCACCGGCGAGTCGATCAGCAAGGTTTCTTCGGGATCGGAAGACTCCAGAAACGCGCCCACCTCGGGCATGCGCAGAAAATTGGTCACCGGGCGACCATGGTCTTCCGGTCGTCGAAGCCCGAGCAGATCCCGGCCCGCATTGTTGAATGCTTCGATTTCGCCGGCAGCACCGAGGATGACCACGCCATCAGGGTGCGCCTGAGTTGCTTTTTGAAATTGCTCAAGCAGACGCGAAAGACGTCTACGACGTTCGTTGACGCGTCGTTCGCGGTGGTGCAAGCGCGTAAACACATCTCCCCAAAGACCTTCCGCGTCCGGAAGTTCTTCTTTGCGTCCGGCCGTGAGCCACTGGTTCAGGCGCGCGAGATTGTACAGATGAGGTATTACAAACACCGCCAATGCACCAACCAGCCACCAGGCAAGGCCGCCCGTTGCCAGGCCGCAGACGAGCGCCAGCAGCAGCAACAAGACCGCACGCCGCAGCTCGACTGACAGATGCTGCATCATGCAGGCGCGCCCCGGGTCTCAGGATTGTTTGACGGAGAATCGATACCCGGTGCCATGGACCGTCTGCACAAACTTGTCATATTGCGCAGCCTCAAGAAGCTTGCGCAGCCTCCTGATGTGCACATCGACCGTTCGTTCTTCCACATAGACATTACTTCCCCAGACCCGATCCAGCAGCTGGCCGCGAGTATATACGCGCTCAGGGTGGGTCATGAAAAACTGTAGCAGACGAAACTCTGTAGGGCCGATTTTGATCTGATCGTCGCCAATTGTTACCCGGTGGCTGACGGGATCGAGAGTAAGCCGTTCGACGGTGAGTATTTCATCGGGGCCAAATCCACGGGCCCGCTTGAGAACGGCGTGAATTCGCGCGATCAGCTCCTTGACCGAGAACGGCTTGGGAACATAGTCATCGACGCCGGCATCAAATCCACTGAGCTTGTCCGCCTCCTGGCCACGGGCGGTGAGCATGATGATGGGTAGTTCGCGAGTCATCTCGTCGCCCCGCAGGCGCTTGGCGAACTCCACGCCGCTCATACCGGGCAGCATCCAGTCGAGCAACACCAGGTCTGGAATTTTGTCGGCGATCGCGATGCCGGCGCTCGCGGCATCGGTGGCTTCCTGAACCTCAAAGCCTTCGCGGTGCAAAGACATGACGACCATCTCGCGAATGGCTGTTTCGTCCTCGACGATTAGAATCCGGGTTTGCATCGACTTGATCGAAGTTGCGTCACCGGTATTACAACTCTTGGGCATGACAGAAATGTTACAGCAACATCGATTGCTGACAAACAAGGACTGGTCGGTTTCGGTTACCCGAACTGGGTATCAGGAGAGTCGGTCGGGGGTCGGCCACACCGTGCGTCGTCGCTGGCGCTCTGCGGTGCGCGCGCGTGCTTCGGCGAGTTCAATCAGCTGCTGCTGACTGCCCGTGATGTTGGCGTCTACGCTTCGTCGCTGGACATAGCTGCCATCGGACGCCATCTCCCAGCCGCAACGTCGGTCCGCAAACTGGAGGTCGAGCATGATCGCAAGCTCATGGCGATTTTGTTCTGACTCAACCGGAGTAACGACTTCGACACGATGTTCAAGATTGCGAGTCATCGCGTCCGCCGAGCCGATGTAGTACTCGTCGTTACCGCCATTGCGAAAATAGTAGACTCGCGAATGCTCGAGAAATCGTCCAACGATGCTGACGACAGTTATGTTTTCGGACAGCCCAGGGATACCGGGTCGCAGACGACAGGTATCGCGAATCAGCAGTTCAACCTTTACACCCTGTTGAGATGCGGCATAAAGCTCACGGGAAATGTCCGGATCTTCGAGCCCGTTGAGCTTGAATCGAATCAGACCACGTTCGCCATGTTTGACGAGCTCGACTTCGCGCTGAATTTTTTTGATGAGCGCCTTTTTAAGAGCCGTGGGAGCCGCCAGCAACTTGCGGTAGTGGCGAGCAACCGAGAAACCGGTCGTGAGGTAATTAAAGAGTTCAGTCAGATCACGGCCGGTCTGTGCATCGCTGGTCAGGATCGCGAGATCGCTGTAGAGCCGAGCGGTGCCGGAATGATAGTTACCGGTGCCGATATGGGCGTAGCGTTTCAGGCCATCGTTGTCGTTGCGGATAACCAGCGTTGTTTTGGTGTGGGTTTTGAGCCCAACAATGCCGTAGGTCACATGAATGCCGGCTTTTTCAAGTCGACCGGCCCAGCGAATGTTCGCGGCCTCGTCAAAACGCGCTTTGAGTTCAACAACAACCGCAACCTGCTTGCCGTTGACGGCGGCGTCGATCAGATATTCGATGATCTTGGACTCGTTCGAAGTCCGGTAAAGCGTCATCTTGATCGCACGTACTTTCGGGTCGCAACTGGCCTCGCGCAAAAATCGCTCAACCGTTGTCGAAAACGATTCGTAAGGGTGATGCAGCAAAAACGGACCCGTCTCCCGGATCTGATCGAAGATGTTGCGAGTCTCGTCAATTCTCGCATGATCTACCGGACGATGCACCGGGTCGTGAAGCTCCGGGATGTTGATGTTTGCAATCTCCATCCAGTCGCTTACCGGAAGAACGCCATCGGTGGTGTAGACGTCGGTCGATTCGAGCGCAAGCTCGTTCGCCAGTCGCAAACGGCTCTCTTCGTCCATTGAGCGCTCGACGACAAGCCGCACGATTGGCGCAAAGTGGCGATTGCGCAGTTCGGATTCAATAACCTCCAGCAGGTCTTCGGCACCGGAGCTGTCACTGTCCTGGTCCGTGTGCGCGTTGCGCGTCAGGTGAAAGCGTTTGCAAGAAATGATTTCCATGCCCGGAAACAGCAAATCCAGGTTTGCGGCGATGACGTCGGCGAGGTGAATGAAGTTGTGCGTGTCACGCACGCCCACGAAGCGGTCGATACCGTCACCGGCGGGCACCTTTACGCGGGCTGCGAGCAGTTCGTCGTCGTTCGGGTGTTTCAACGTCACCAGCAGGTTTAGCGACAGGTTTGAGATGAACGGAAACGGATGAGCCGGGTCGACGGCTTGAGGCGTCAGCAGAGGAAACACATTGCGCACATAGTAGTCGCGCAGCCACTGTTTATCGGCGCCGTCGAGATCGTCGAATTTGGAGACGAAGATGTTGTGCGTCTTGAGCTCATCGAGAATTCGAGGGACCAGTGATTCGATATCACTCTCAATCTCGTTCACCATTTCGCGACACATGTCGATTTGCTCGATGGGTGTTCGCCCATCGACGGTGAGGCGACTGACGTTCGCTCCAATCTGTTGCTTCAAGCCGCCGATACGCTTCATGAAGAATTCGTCGACGTTGTTGCCAACGATTGCGAGGAACTTCATGCGCTCAAGCAGTGGTGTGCGCGGGTCTTTGGATTCGTTGAGCACGCGGCAGTTAAACGACAGCCACGTCGCCTCTCGGTTCAGGTACAGCTGAGAATCGTCGAGATCGCGCGTGTCCGCTGTAAAGGGACCGGCCAGTGTCGGCGTGCGCGGACGGGTGTCGATGTGCTGTGATCGACCGTGCGGACTGAGCGCCGATTCACTCTCGCGACGCGACGCGTCGGCGTCGAGATCAAGAGCGTGGGCGTCGTCAGAATTAGCGGTCATCAATGCCTCAAGGCGTTAGTTGCGAGGTGCGCAGCTTCATTATATGCCACCACCCATCGGCCTAATGTGACAAAACGATGACACAGGGCCACACACTTTTCAGGAGCCTCAAATTCGGCACGTCCCGATAGATGGACACACACTCAGCAGTGGCGCAAGACACCAAGTGGACACACACCGAGCGACATGACAGCCCCTGTACCCGGTTGGAACAGTGTGTGTCCACATTGTCCTGAACGGTGTGTGTCCATGTTGTGGGGTCGGCTCAGGACTGGCTTTTCACCGAGATCTTGAAATCACACTTGGCCACGAAATCGCGTTCCTGCAGTAAATCTTCCTGTGTCAGCGGGTGCTGGTCGAGCCAGCCTTGCGGAAACTTGAGAGTGATGCGCTTGCGGCCGGCGGTGACGACGAGATCACTGGGCGCCGTATCGATCCGACCTCTATTGAGGAGCACCGCAAGCCGCAGCAGCAGCGCCAACCGAATTACAGCCTCGTGGTTTTCACTGCCGACCTCGTTGAAAACCTGCAGATCGAGACGTCGCCGATGAGAGCGGACGAGCGTCGCCAGCATCGTTCGTTCCTGATCCGAAAACCCGTCCAGATCGGCGTTTTCAATCAAGTACTGACCGTGCTTGTGGTATTTGAGATGTGAGACCGCAAACCCGATTTCGTGAACCCACGCGGCCCACCGCAGCATGTCGTAATACGACTCGTCATCGAGCTCCCACGAACTCGAGACACGCCGATACAGCATCAGTGCGGTTTCTTTGACTCTTTCTGCATGAACAACGTCAACGCCGTGGCGCGCGCAGAGCCCGGCGATCGCGGTCTCGCGAACATCATCGTCCTCAAGTCGCCCTTTTAGATCAAACAGAGCGCCTTCGCGAAGCGCCTTGTCGCTGACCGACATATGATCGATTTCGAGCTCATCAAAAACCGCCGCGAGAATCGCCACCCCGCCGGGAAACACAAGCTGTCGATCGACCGATAACCCTTTAAAGTTGAGCTCATCAACCGACCCTGCCTTCACGACAACCTTGACCAGATCGTTGAGTGCCGACTTTGACAAACCGTCGTCACTGAAATTGCTTGCTTCGGCGACTGCGGCAGCTGCTCTGATCGTGCCCGAACAGCCGATGGCTTCCACCCAGTTTTCATCGCGAATCAGCTTCGCGATCGGCTCAATTTCAACCCGAGCGGCCAGAACCGCCTTGTTCATTCGTTTTTGAGTGATCCGCCCGTCCGGGAAAAATTTCCTGGTGAAATTGACGCAGCCCATTTCCAGGCTTTCACGTCGCCTGGCCTTGAATTGCCTGCCAACAATGACTTCCGTGCTGCCGCCACCGATGTCGACAACAAAACGAGGCGAATCATCGAACCCAAGCGATCCGGCAACACCAAGATAAATAAGCCGAGCCTCCTCGCGCCCCGATATCACCTCTACCGGATGCCCCAAAGACTCAGCGGCTCTTGCGCGAAATTTTCGACTGTTCCGTGCGCGTCGCAATGTGCTGGTCCCGAGCACCCGGATCCGTTCGGGCGGAATTCCCCGCAACCGTTGCCCGAATCTGGACAGACACTCAAGCGCACGGACCTGTGATGCCTCATCCAGCCACCCTTCTTCGTCCAGGCCACCTGAAAGTCGGGCCATTTCCTTAAGTCGGTCAATGATCACGAGCTGCCCAAACTCCTCACGAGCAACGACCATATGAAAGCTGTTAGACCCCAAATCAACGGTCGCCAGCAGGGAATCACCCTGATCGGTGACAGGCACTTTCGCTGTTGCAGCGAGCGTCGGTTGCGGCTTTGTTGAACGGATGGATGAGATGGCGTAGGTCCTCTTGCTTAAGAATACGACGCCGTTTGGCGGGAATCTCGCGAATTCAGACGAATCTCGCCATTTTTCGACTGTGAGACATTGAAAAACACCGCAGAAACACCATTAATACAGTACCCGAGAGCGCAGGCGATGCGGTTTGCCGCTACCTCTTCGGGCGTCTCGAGGAACACACCGGAGACTACTGACAAACAGCAGCAAACATCGACGGCTGCTGCAGGGGAGAAAACACATGGGTTTGATCACAGGCGGTGCAACCTTTGCACTCGTTCTCGTCGTTCTGGCGATTTTTGTCCTGACACAAGGCGTAAAGCGCGTTCCTCAGGGCTATGAGTTCACGGTTGAACGATTTGGTCGATACATCCGAACGATGCGACCCGGTCTCGGCATCATCATCCCGTTCGTGGATCGCGTCCGCGCGAAAATGAACATGATGGAGCAGGTCCTCGACGTACCCTCGCAGGAAGTCATCACTAAAGACAACGCGATGGTCAAAGTTGACGGAGTTGTCTTCTTCCAGGTTCTGGACGCTGCGAAAGCCGCGTATGAAGTCCGCGATCTTCGGCGTGCAATCCTGAATCTGACCATGACCAACATCAGAACCGTGCTCGGCTCGATGGATCTCGACGAGAGTTTGTCAAAACGAGATCAGATCAACCATGCGCTGTTGCATGTTGTAGATGAAGCGACCAGTCCCTGGGGAATCAAGGTTACCCGAATCGAAATCAAGGACATTGCACCACCGCCTGAACTCGTCGAAGCAATGGCGCGTCAGATGAAAGCTGAACGAGAAAAGCGAGCGTCGATCCTGGAAGCCGAAGGTCAGCGTCAGAGTGAGATCTTGCGCGCTGAAGGTGAAAAACGATCAGCGATTCTCGATGCAGAAGGCCGCAAGGAATCTGCGTTCAGAGATGCTGAAGCCCGCGAGCGCGAAGCCGAAGCTGAAGCCAAGGCCACCCACATGGTCAGCCAGGCGATATCACAGGGCGACGCGACGGCGATCAACTATTTTGTCGCGCAGTCGTACATGGAAGCTCTTGGCAAGATCGGAAGCGCCGAAAATCAGAAAGTTATCTTCATGCCCCTCGAGGCTTCAAGCGTCATCGGGTCTCTCGGCGGAATCGCCGAAATCGCCAAAGAAACTTTCAGCGACAAAAAGAGTTAACGGAGAACCACTATGGCGATGTTAGAACTCATCACCTTCTGGCACTGGTGGATCGCGGCGGTTGTGTTGCTGATCCTCGAGACATTGGCTCCAGGCGCGATTTTTCTCTGGATGGGCGCAGCGGCTGCGGTGGTAGGTCTACTGCTGCTACTCATTCCCAGCATGAGTTGGGAGGTCCAGATGATCCTCTTCGCCGTGCTGTCTCTGCTCGCCGTGATCGCGTGGAAGATGTGGCGTGGCAACAAGGTCGAGTCGACCGATCAGCCAGCGTTGAATCGACGCGGCCAGCAGTACATAGGCCGGACGTTCACGCTTTCGAGCCCCATCATCAACGGCGTCGGCAAAATCAAGGTGGATGACTCCATGTGGAAGGTGCGGGGACCGGACATCGGTGCCGGCAAAGATGTGAAGGTGGTTCGCGTCGACGGCGTCATTCTGGAAGTCGAACCGGCCTGACGTCACTGCGACAGCACCGAACAAGGACACACACTCTGAGCCACAGCCGGTGACAGACACCGGGTGTGGCTAAAACCACACGTGACTTTTCTCCCCACCGGCAAATCGGGGAATCTCCAAAGCGTTGATTCAATTACGCACTGGAGACCGACATGCCCAAACCCCGTCACCTGACCGTTCTTCCTGGAAAACCCGGCTTCTACCACTGCATCTCGAGATGCGTCCGTCGGGCACATCTGTGTGGATTCGACAGAGAAACCGGGCAGTCTTTTGACCACCGCCGCGACTGGATGGTTGAGCGCATTGAGATGCTGACGGGGATCTTTGGCGTCGATGTTTACGCGTACGCCATCATGAGCAATCACTATCACCTGGTGATTTATCTGGATCCGGACCGGATCAAAAAACTATCTGATCGCGAGATCGTTGAACGTTGGCAGCGCGTATTCACGTGGAGAAAACGACCTGCCGCTGAAATTTCAATGAAGGGAACCAAACCAGAAACCATCGATGGATGGCGGCGGCGACTGTGCGACCTCAGCTGGTTCATGAAAGCCATAAACGAACCTGCGGCCCGCCTGGCAAACGCCGAGGACGGTTGCAAAGGCCACTTCTGGGAAAGTCGATTCAAGGCGCTCCCGCTGCTCGATGAAGGCGCTGTTCTCGCATGCATGGCGTACGTAGATCTAAATCCGGTGCGCACAACAGCACCGTCACAAATATCGTTTGCCCGTTACACGTCAGTTAAGCGGCGCATTGGTCGGTATTTCGACAACGATCTGAATCCCAAAAAGAAAAAACTTGGACCGGTATTTTCAGACGACCAGAACGCGCAGGAGCTTTCGATTTCTGAAGACTCCTATTTCGCACTCATCCACTGGACTGAACACAAACACATTGAGGACTCCGCCAGGAAAGCCAGTTTCTCGAAAGCGCTCCGACGAATCGGCCTGTCCAAAAGCGGTTGGAGCACGGTCACAAGAAACTTTCTAGACTTGTTCAGATCCGCCGCCGGGAACAGCGACGCCTACAGCGAGTATATGGAACAAACCGGCAGGCTCTCATCGCGCGACATGCGTGGACGGTCGATCCTCTATCGAAAAGCCGAACTTTAAAAAGTCCGCAACATCAGTTTCCTCTTCGGAAAATCCAGATCGTCCGGCCAATTTAGTAGATTGCAGCTGGACCGGAGCGGCGTCTTTCGTCGCTCTTGTTGCTATGGTCTCTCCGCCAGACCCCACGGCCGTACGTCGCCATCGAGGATAACCAGCTCTCGAAGCACCGCCGTTGCATAGGATCCGGGCGACAATCCGAAACTGATCGCCAGATCACCAGAATCTTCCACGACCCATTCGAAATCGGATGGCAGCAAACGCAACGGTCGTCTTTCCTGTTTAAGCCCAGCGGATTCCAGCGCGCGGCGAATCGTGCCGGCACCCGACAGAACATCTTCTTCCACTTGTAGACACACACCGGACGCCAGGTTCTCGCCGGCGCCCCACATGGGACCCGTTGGGTGTATGTCCCCCGCATTCAGTCTTGCATCGAGATTTGCATCTGACAGTTCCACCGGAAAATGGCTTCGCGAACCCGACATGGCGACCAGATCACCCTCGATGAACGAATCCCACGTGTCATCTGAGACTCGTCGCGACAGAACAAGATTAAACAACGCAGATCGGAGGGATGACATCAGTATGCCTCTGGTCCCTCGGCGTTTGGGTCGCCTGCCCGAAAGCAGCATTTCGAGGGCCGCACGAACATTGTCACCATCCGGCCCGAAGCGCTGAGGGCCAAAATAGTTGGGCACTCCGCGCTCAGCAATCTGTGCCAGCCGTCGCGCACAGTCAGCTGAGTGTGTGTCCTGCAAACCGTGGACACGAAGCCTGAAGGTGTTTCTTAGATGGACGCCGCGGCGAAGCTTGCGACCGTGCGCTGCCACTTGATCCACCTTAAAACCGGTTGCTTCGCGATCCTGCAGTTTCTGTGCTGTTGCGGCGTCCCCAGGCACGCTAAACCACTGAGTCGTCACTGCGTGTCTGTCCTTTAGCCCGCAATAGCCGATGTCGCGAACCGCGGCACCCGTTAACGAGCTCAACCAGTGCGCTGCTTCAACCGTGTTTTTCTCGCGCTTGGTGACACACACCAGCAGGTGCGGCCCGTCACCATCCGGCTCAAAACCGAGCTCTTCGATCACCACAAAGTCCTCGGGGACCACGCGAATTCGGCCGCGGGCAGCAGGTGGCTCACCCGGGCTCACCCAGGCGTACGGTGCCTGTCTACCGAAGGGTTCCAATGAGTGTGTGTCCAGTTCAGAGATCAATTGTGTGTGTCCAGTTTGGGGTTTGGTAGACTGGGTGTCTGTTTAGGATTGCCGGGAATGGATGTGGAATACGGGACGGAAACTGGGGTGCTGATCGCTACGGCGGAGCTGGATTCACTTTTGAGCGCAGATGCGTCGTTGACGCTGGTCGATTTGTCCAGCAGTGAACTCTACGCCCAGGCGCATATCCCGGGGGCAATTCATTTCGAATACGCGTGGCTGGTCAGCGGAATTGCGCCAGCAGCCGGCAAACTCCCGCCCCTTCCCGAGATTGTGGCTCGACTCGGCGCGGCGGGCATCGGTTCAGACCGGCGAATCGTGGTCTATGACGGTGAAGGCAGCGGCAAAGCCTCGCGGTTCTGCTGGACGCTCGATGTGCTCGGGTTCAACAACTGGTCACTGCTCGACGGCGGCCTGGCCGCATGGGCTGCCGAAAATCGCGCCATGAGCAGCGAACGCTTCACGGCCCCGGCGACTCGCTTTGGCGCGAGCGACGCCACCTCTACAACGCTCGCCGACGTCGCCTTTATCACCGACAACCTGGACAACGATCAGATCGGCATTCTCGACGCGCGCACGCCGGCCGAACATATCGGTCAGGATGTACGTTCAGCTCGCGGTGGACGAATACCCGGCGCGCGCAACCTCAACTGGATCGACACCATGGATCCCGACAACGCCGGGCGGCTGCGCGATGCCAACGAGTTGCGGACAATGCTTGAACAACGCGGCCTCACCCCGGACCGCGAAATCATCACGTACTGCCAGACGCATCAACGTTCGGCCCACAGCTATGTCATGCTGAAGTCGCTTGGATACAAAAATATCCGCGGATACGACGGATCCTGGTCAGAATGGGGCAACCTGCCCGACACGCCTGTCGAAGTCGGCGAGTCCTAGTTGTGACGCCGCATCGATTTGAGCGCGGCGAGCAGTCGCTCATCCGTCTCAAGCTGGGTGCGACAACGCGCAATGCTGGTTGGCTCGGAACTCGCCTTGGTGAGCCTGCGCAGTCGCTGGCGGGTCGAGCGAATGCGTGACACCACAACATCGAGTTGCGCTACCGGTTTGGCGCGGGATTCGTGCGAAGTTTGATCAGCCATCTGTCTTTTCACCTAAGCTGCCGGTTCAGTCTGGTCGCCGGAAACCATCAGCGGTTGTTGCGGTTTCGTGAAGCGTCAGCTCCAACATATACAGAAATTACTTTGCATGTGAATGCTAAATACCTGCTTTACAACGAATTAAGGCCGTCTCCGGCGCCAGGCACAAACCATCCTTTCATCCATAAGGTCAATAACATCAACCACTTGTGCGTATTTCGCGCCGCGTAATCCAGCGCCATGACCACCCCACACCCTGAGCTGAAAATTCTGCACGTTGATATGGATGCGTTCTACGCATCGGTCGAAGAACGTGACGATCCGTCCCTCAAGGGCAAGCCCGTCATTGTCGGCGGTGCCAACGCGCGCGGTGTCGTGTCGACCTGCAACTACATCGCAAGACGCTACGGCGTCCACAGCGCCATGCCCGGCGTCACCGCCAAACGTCTATGCCCCGACGGAATATTTCTGCCGTCGCGGATGTCTCATTACGCCGAAATCGCCACCCAGATCCGCGCCGTGTTTCATCGCTTCACGCCTCTGGTCGAACCCCTGTCTCTCGACGAAGCCTTTCTCGACATCGGCGGCTCTCTGAAACTGCATGGAGACGCAATCCAGATCGCCAACGAGATCCGCGATCAAATCAAGGACGACACCCAGCTCACCGCATCGGTTGGCGTTGCCAGCAACAAGTTCCTCGCAAAACTCGCAAGCGATCTCGACAAACCTGACGGCCTTGTTGTCGTCGACCCCGACAACATCCAGGGCTTTCTCGATCCGTTGCCGGTACGACGCCTCTGGGGCGTCGGCAAAGTCTCCGGCGCGAAGCTGCAGGCCTCGGGAATCCACACCGTTGCCGATATCAGAACGCGCGGTGAGCAAAGCATGATCGAGCTCTTTGGCGAACGCAGCGGCCGCCATCTCTCCCAGCTCGCACGCGGCGAAGACAGCCGCGCTGTCATACCCGATCACGACGCCAAGTCGATTTCCCACGAAACAACGTTTTCAGAAGACGTTGTCGATTTCGATACGCTCTGCGGCGTGCTGCTGTCCTTAACCGAAGACGTCGCACGACGTGTGCGCCGTGTAGAGATGAAAGCGCGAACGGTCCAGATCAAGGTTCGTCATGGTGATTTCAAAACCGTGACCCGAGCGCACACCCTGCCCGCACCTGACGCGTCGACGGATGCGTTTTATCAAGCCGCACGCGACCTGCTGGAAACCTACCTCGGTAACCGAAAGTTTGCGATCCGCCTTCTCGGTATGGGCGTCAGTGGTTTTGGCGACAAAGACTCGCCCCAGGGCGATCTTTTTGCAGGAATTTCCGAGCCCGGTGAAGAGTCGGTTATTGACAGTCTCAGTGATGAAATCAGCGACCGTTTTGGCAAGGGCTCTATCACCCGGGCCGGCTCTCTTCGCAGACGCAGCACCCGCGAACGTTAGCCTGCTAAACTCATGGCGGAATAAACCGACACAGCCAGAGGCACGTGTGGCAATGAGCGATCCCCAACCAAAGTCTTCAGCAAAAATCGAAAAGTCTGACGCGGAATGGCGCGAGCAGTTAACCAGCGAACAGTACGACGTCTGTCGCAAGCACGGCACAGAACGCGCGTTCAGCGGCCGCTATCACGACACCAAGACCAAAGGCATGTATGTCTGCATCGGGTGCGGCGAAGAACTCTTTCATTCTGACACCAAGTTCGATTCAGGCACCGGGTGGCCAAGCTTTTATCAGCCGGTCTCGGAAGAAAATGTCGGCACCACAAGCGACCGAAGCTTTTTCATGGTCCGCACCGAAGTGCACTGCAGCCGATGTGACTCTCACCTTGGCCACGTCTTTGACGATGGCCCTGCGCCGACCGGACTGCGCTACTGCATCAATTCAGCTTCGCTGGATCTCAAAGAAGACTGAGACTCTCGGCCGGCGCCGGGTTACTGCTCGGGCTTTGGCGTCGCTTTTTCAAGCGGCCCCAGCCCGGCCTTGGCCCCGTCAGCGCTATCAGTATTGGGCTTGATGACCGGCAGCGAAAGCTTGTCACCCACCGACGGGGAGCGACGGCGCAGGTCCGGGTTAAAACGCATCAACACCCAGACGGGCATCTCGTTTCGCGACGCAATAGCCCACGGGCTATCGCCGGCCTTTACCGTGTAGTCCCTGGCATCAACAACCACAAAGTGTTCCTTGAACTCTTCAGCGAGCACGCGATGGTACTCAGACCGCCGCTGTTCAAACTGAGCTTTCTGGGCGTCGGTCTTGATGGGCAGCCGGATTGTCTGGCCCGCCCGAATCGACTGCCCTGACTTCATACGATTAACGCGGCGAACCTCTTTGGCGAAACCGCTGTCGAGCCAGTCGGCGAAGTGCCCGAGAGTTTCATCCGGCTCGACGGTAATCACCCACGCAAGCTTGCCGCGAAATTTTTCGTAGCGCGCACGAAGATCTATATCGCTATCGAGCGGAGCCCCGAACTTGTCACCCGGTGTCTCACCGGACACAACAACAACGTCAGACGGCTTGGTCGGGGGCGCCGGCGAATTCTCGGCCGAATCAGCAGTGGTTACATTGGTCAGCTCAGGCTCGCGCCCGGGTCGATACAGCTTCTGGCCGATTCGTATCGTCGACTTTCGGTTGAGTCCGTTCGCGCGCAAGAGATCGCCGCAGTCGACACCGAGACGTCGCGCAATACCGCAGGCGGTATCGCCTTTTTTCACCTTGACGAAGTCGGGCACCGTTGGCGCAGCCGTACCCGGCACTTTGATCTTCTGTCCAATTTTGATGACGCCACGCTTGCCAATGCCGTTCGCCCGCATCAACGCCTTGCAGTTAACGCCAAAGGTACGCGCGATACCACACGGCGTGTCGCCCTTTCTGACCTTGTAGTTTTTTGCCTTTCGCGAAGACGTATCTGCCGCGACGCGACTCGATGCCACCACTGCTTCACCTTTGCCGCGTTTGCCCGGTATCAACAGCTTCTGCCCGACGCGTATCAATCCACGTCGACCGAGACTGTTTGCTGCAATCAGATCTCGGCAGCCAATTCTGAACGCGTGGGCAATACCACACGCCGTGTCGCCCTTCTTGACGCGATAGTTCCGATTAACCGAGCTTTCAGATTCCGGCGCCAGACTTGCGAATCGAGCGCGCTGTGGTTTCCAGTTGTCCTCGCGATCCGGCAAACGCAGAACATAGCCCTTGGGTATGAATCGCCACTCGTGCCACACGTACCGCGTCAGCGCCGGGTTCAGCGCCTTAAGCTGTTCATCGTCAACGCCAAACACCTTACGAATGCGCTTGAGCGAAGTCGCGGTCTTCAGCTGCACGGAGTCGTAGCGCAACGGCCGGTTGCGAATCAGTTTGCCGAAGTACTCGGTTTCATTCTTCGCAACGTGACGAGCGGCAAGAAAGCTGGCGTAGAAGTTCTTCACCGCCGTCTGAAAACTCGCCGACTTGTACTTGTTCAGCACCAGGACAAAGTCCGGCCCGAGCTTGTTGATCGCTCTTCGCATGCCGGCCACGCCATAGTTGTATGACGTGATAATGAATGGATTCAGCTCACCCGCCGTGATTGTCGAATCTTTTTCACGAGCCGCCGCCGTCAGACGCTTCTTTGAGTCGTTGAGATATCGCGCCGCCGCCCGTGTCGCGGCCTCAGGGTCAAGACGTTCGTCGATTGTTGCGTTCAACTTCAAGCCAAGACCGCGACCCGTTCGCGGCATGATCTGCCACAGCCCTGCCGCACCGACGCGCGAATACGCGTGCGGGTTGTAGGCTGACTCAACAAAAGGAAGATAAAGGATATCGTCGGGGAGTCCCTCGTCTTTCAGGATCGGCGCAACCAGCTTTTTGTATTTTCCAAACCGCTGCAGCGCTTTTACAAATCGATCGCGGTTGCCCTGCTGACATCTGATTCGTTTTGCCGCAGAGCGCAGGTGCGCGGCCTTGCGCGAAGGAAACATCGAAACCAGATGCAGATCCTTATCGGTCCAGGTTTTGTTGCCCTTGTCGATTCGACCGGCCAGCGCGAGCAGCTTCTTTTTAATTTTGTTGCGCGCCTTGGCGCCTGAAGATTTCTTGCCCGAACAGCCGTCAGGAGCGTGCAGAACCTGATACACGCGTTCGGGACGCGCAGAGTCATGCAGGATCACATCGTCTGATTCCCACTTGCGAAAAACGTTGATCCAGAAATCAACGCGACGACGAAGCTCATCGGCGCAGGGAAAGGTCTCGCTGCACTGCAACTCGTGATGCTCAACGAGGTGATCCGCTCGAACGGTTGTCGTCGCCATGACGGCCACCGCGCCGGCGAACACTACGCCGGCAATAACTTTTGATTTCAGCACGTTACCCATGGCGAAAAGTGTAGCAGCGCCAGTTGGGTCGCACCGATTAATCGCTTTGCGAAATCAATCTTGCCAGCCGGTCGGTCGTCAAATACCGACGAGGCCACGGCACCAGCATCGGCACCGATTGTGCATAGCTTTGCCATACGCTGTGATCAGCAGCCAGTCGTCGTTCTTCGCGCCGTGTGCCAATAATGAGATACAGCGTCAGCACCGCGCTGATCGCCGCGTCCGCGATACTCAGGTCGCGCACCCACAAAATCAGCAGAATCGCGAAATACCACGGGTGGCGAACAAATCGGTGACTGGTCGAGAACCCCAGACCCGACGCGCCCTCCTCTTCAGCCAGACCGGCAAATTCGCGAGCGTTATAGACCCGCAGCGTGTCGATGAAAATCACCACGGCAAGGCCCAGCGCAGCCCAGGGCAGGACCGCGAACACACCCTCATACGAGATCACGCTGGCCGAAGACCGCGTCGCAAGCCACGTCACCCAGACCACAGGTATCAGCGAAACCAGCGCAAACAGGTTATACAGCCGGCGCAGACCGGCCCCGGCGAGCCCGTAGCGAGCTGTCGCCATCGCCTTGAAACGCCGGCTGGCCAGTGCCGAATGCCCCAGACCCCACAGGCTCCAGGCACCTACTGCTACCGCGATATCGACAAATTCGTCCAAAACACACCGCCTGATCCGGGGATGGGGTATAACTAGGCCCCATAATCGCCCATATTGCTGGCTGGCGCGCGAATTGTCTTCACCGGGGTTCTTCCAGATTGAAGGACTTGAAGAGGAGATCCGGGGCCAATCGGCAGTTAATTTGTTCAAATCAGTTTGGCCAGCTCACGGATGATGTACGCCAGATTTGCCCTCCCAACACGCGCCCGCCCCGCGTCCGGTGTTACCCCAGCTGACGGGTCACCAGAATTCGCGAGATCTGCACGATGACGATGGTCGTGATCGCGCTGCTGTCGATTATTGGCCTGGTGATGATCATGGCCCTGACCGTGATCTCGGCAAACAACGTCCCGGTCACCGAAGCTCCCGGCGTAATTCCCCGATTGCGTCAGTATCTCGGTCATAACGTCGTCGAAACTGCGCCCAACGCCGATCTGCCAGAGCTGCGAACCGGCCGTCACGAAATTCCCGCAGCCGCACTGTATGACTGTTGCTGCCTCGCCTGCCGACGACTCGGTTGGGAAATCACGCGTCAAAGCGGTGAAACCCTGACGCTCGAGGCCACGGCACCGAACCGCCTGATCGGCTTCGAAGATCGTGTAACCGTGAAATGTACTGACTTCGGCCGATACTCCATGCTCAACGTCCGTTCCGCGGCCGGCTTCGGCATTGCCGACTTTGGTGCAAACCTGCGCCACGTTATGGACTTGAATGAACAGGTAAATTCGCTGTTACGCACGACATCTCACACCAGTTAAAGGTTCTTGTTGTTTGTGACATTCTGAGAGGCCGCGCAACGGGGTATTCTCGGGCTACAATGCGACGACAACGTCATGAGTAGCCGGTAACCTTTTCGCAATGAGTGAAGTCAACTCCCCCGACGCCGAACGCCTGGCCCACTACGAGAGTGAAGCGGGCAAATCAGCGCATGCAGCGCCGGCAACCAGCACGCCTGCCGCCCGGCCCGCCCCCAGACCCAAGCCTGCGTCGGCCGATGAAGATCGTCTCGCGCACTACGAACGTCTGGCGTCAAAACCCGGCAAGTCGCGCAAAAAATCCAAAAAGAAAAAGAAGGGCAAAAAAGGCGCCAAGGCTGCCGTCATCACCGCTGCAACCTTTGCCGGTCTGCCTCTGGTTGAGCGCGCGATGAAGCTCGCCACCAACGATGTGCCCATCAGCGAAAGCGACATGAAGTCGCTGCGCAAGGAAGCCGAGGCTTTCACCGAAGGCAAGCCCGAAGACGATGCCGAACTCAAAGGCCTTAACGAACATCTCGACACATTAAGAGCTCGTCGCACCAAACAGCTTGAAAACCGCGACAAGTCTGTTGAAATCATCGAGCAGAGCCTGGATGAACTCGACAAGGCCGTCACCGACGGCAACCTGAAAGACGCGCAGTCACTTGAGCAAAAGATCATTTCGCGTTTTGAGCGCGTCAAGATTGATCTGTCTTCTGAAAAGACCACGGCGCTGCGAACCCGTATCGACTCGTTCAAGCCAAGGCTTCGCGAGCTACGCGACTGGCGGAACTGGAGCACCGGCCAGGCACGCGAAAAACTGATCGCCGAGGTTGAGCTGCTCGCCAACTCGAAACAGCAGCCGCCACAGATCGCGGCCGAAATTCGACGCGCTCGAGAAACCTGGCAGGGCTGGGACAAGAGCGGAGATTCCGCGCCACGCGAACTCTGGGAAAGATTTGACGGTGCGTGCACCCGCGCCTACGAACCCTGCAAAGCCTGGTTTGAGAATCAGAGTGCCGAGCGCGCCGGCAATCTGGAGCGCCGCGAAGCCGTTTGCGCGAAAGCCGAGAAGCTTGCCGCCGAAACAGACTGGGACAATCCCGACTGGCGCGAGATCGACAAAGCGTTTCGCAACATACTTGGCGACTGGCGCAAAGCCGGGCCGGTTGATCGCAAGAAGCGTAAATCCATCGACCAGCGATTTGATGAAGCGCTGGCGGGAATCAAACAGCCGCTGGAAGTCGAACGCAAGCGCTGCCTCAAAATGCGTGAGGGCCTCATCGAGAAAGTTAAGGCACTTGCCAGCGAAGAAGACAATCGCAAGGCGGTAGATCAGGTGCGCGAGGCGCAGACCGCGTGGCGCCCAACCGTTCTTGCCCACCATCGCGTCGAACGCAAGCTCTGGGCGGAATTCAAAGCAGCCTGTGACGCCATCTACGACCGACGTCGCGAATCATTCAAGGCGCGCGACGCGAGCTACGCCGCTAACCTCGAAGCCAAAGACGAGGTTATTAAACGAATCGAGGCGCTTGCCGAGGCAGACGAAGAAGCGATTCTTGGCTCAAGCGCAACGCTGAACAAACTTCGCTCGGAATACGCCGAAGCCGGCTACGTCGATCGCAAGCAGATGAGCCGTGTTGAAAAACGCTTCAAGGACGCCATCAAAAAAGTCGAAAAGCGTGTCAGCGGCGTCAAGCGACAGCAGCAGCAGGCTGAACAACGCCAGCTCGACCAGATGGCCAGCATCTGCGCCAGCGCCGAAGCTATCGCTGCGGGCGGACCTGGCGATATCGCGGCGTTGAAATCAGACTGGGAAAAGGCCGAGTCACCCGACAGCAAGGTTGCCAAGGCCCTGACCAAACGTTTTGAACTTGCGGCCAAGGCAGCCGATGGTGACAGCGCCGCCGGCAAACAGCTCGAAGGTGCTTTCTCCAGGAATCAAAAAGAGCGCGAACGCCTTTGTCTTGAACTTGAAATTCGCGCCGAAATCGACTCGCCAGGCGAGTTTGCGGCCGAACGCATGCAGGTGCAGGTCGACCGCCTCGCCGCTGCCATGGGCAAGTCAAAATCAAAGGAAGCCGACAACATCGCGACCCTGAAGACCGACGCCCTGCTCGAACGCTGGTGGAGCACGGGACCGGTAGCGCCGTCTGCGGCGCCCGCTCTTGAGTCAAGATTCGACGCAATCAAACAGGCGCTCGACAAGCGCAGCTAGTTGCTGTCGAGTATCGCCAGGTTCTCGCGAGCGATCGCATCGCCCTGAGCCGCGGCCAGTCGCAGCAGCCTGATTGCGGCGCCGCGATCGCGCGGCACGCCAAGTCCCTGCTCAAGCAGCACACCCAGATTGTTCTGGGCTGGCGCGTAGCTCTGGGCCACCGCCTTGTCATACCAGCTCGCCGCAACCTCGTAGTTCTGGTTTACGTTCCAGCCACGCTCATACATCGTGCCCAGATCCGACTGCGCCCAGCTCTCGCCCTGTCTGGCGCGATTTCGTACGTCATCGATAGCCGCGTTAAACCACCGAGTGGCCTCGGCGGGATCGGGCTGAACACCGCGACCGTGAAAGTACATCACACCGACTCTGAACTGCGCCCGTGAGTCACCGGTTCCCGCGATGGGCCGCAGGACATTAAACGCCGTCGTGTAGTCGCCCGCGTAATAGGCCGCGACGCCATCGAGCAGGCTCTCGTTAATCGACGGTATCGAGGGCTGTACGGCTGACGGCGTCACCGACGGTGCGGCGGCGGTTCCCTGAGCTGCCGCAAGCGCTTCGGCACGGGCGCTTTTCAGCTCCGCCGTCAGCGACTGTTCACGGGCGGCACTCGTCTGAAGACGAGTGTTCAGCTCAGCGATGGTGCTCGCCTGTTCGGTCAGGCGAACCCGAAACTCTTCCTGCTGACTGGACACGCTCGACACCTCGGTGCGTCTCGATCGCTCGAGTTCCTGAAGTCGCAACTCGGCAACTTCCGCCCGCGACGTCAGCTCGGCAATGACCGCGTCACGATTATCTTCTACTACAGGGGCCGGCTTGCGCGCTTCGATGCTTCGTTTTACCAGGATTGCAACCGGATTGGTCTTGTCCAGCGACTCGATCGAACTCAGGTGACCCCTCGCATCATCGATCCGTCCCGCATCAAGCGCATCCATCGCCAGTGTCGACAGCGACTGGAACACGACATTCATCCCTTCTAACGCCTCGACGTTGCCGGGATCCGCGGCCAGGGCCTCGCGAAAATTCTGCGCGGCGCTGTCGTCAAGAGGCTCGACATACTGCTTGCGCGTGAGCGCAAGAAACCCGCGCTCAAGCGACTGGGCGACGGTAGAAACTCTTTTGTTTTCTTCTTCCGTCTGCGCGGCCGACGTCTGCTCAAGCAGCTGTGCTCGTAAACTCTCATCGCGCTCGGATCGACGCGCGTCCGCGAGCGCGAACAGCTGGTCAATCTCGTTATCGTCCGGTCGGTTCAGCCGCACCACTTCAATCAGCCCACGCGCCTGATCGATTCTGCCTTCGCCCACCAGAGCGCGGGCTCGCTCCTTGAGATTCGTAAACATCTGATCAAGCCCTGCCCGGGCTTGCGGATTGTCGCGCTGAATATAAAGCGCTTCCTGATAAAAATAGACCGCGCTGTTTCCCGGCGGACTTGCCACGCGGCCTTCATCAAACGCTCGCTGGGCGTCGGCCAGCAGACTGGCAACCTGCTCCTCATCCCGACTTTGCCGCTGAGCTATTGCGGCATCTGATTCCGCCTGGACGCGGGCAAGTTCAGTATCAAGACGGGCCTGGACGCGGCGTTCAATTTCGGCCGCGAGCGCGCGCTCGTCTTCCTGCTGTCGAATCTTCCGATACTCGTCAATGCGAGCTTCATCCGTTGTCTTACTCAGAGGCTGCTTCTTGCCGTCCTCATCGATAGCCTCGTCGGACTCGGCTGGCGCCTCGTTACTGACAATGGGCTGCACCACTGACTGTGGCTCCTCAGCGACCAACGGCTGGGGCGCCGGCACATCCGGGGTCTGATTTTTAAACCAGAGTCCAGCGAGCAGCGTCACCGCAAGTGCGGAAGCGGCGCCGGCAAGAATGCCCCACCGCCACTGACCGCCCGCTCGAGGAGCGGCCGCGGGCGCCGCGGTTTGTGGTTCGGGCTCAACGCTCTTGAAATTGACCGGCTGCACCTGGGCATCAAGTCCCAGCAGCACCGCAGGGTCCCGCGGTCTCTGCTCCGGGTTGAGCACCAGCATGTCGTCAATCTCACCGAGAAAGCCCTTGCTGTATCGACCTGCCGCAATTTCGCTCGCCGGCTGCATCGGATCCGGCTTGCCGGATGAGATCGTTTTCGCGCGCTCCATCGACGCCACCGGATCGACTCCGGCAACGCAGCGGTACAGCGTAGCGCCGAGTGAATAGATGTCGGTCCACACGCCCTGATCGTGGCGCGCCCCGTACATCTCCAGCGGTGCGTATCCCTGACGCAGTCCCTCATGGGCGAGGCCGCAGCTTTCGAAAAAGTCGTGACGCGCCATGCCGAAGTCAGTAAGCATCGCTTCGCCTTCGCGGCGCACGAATATTGTCTGTGGCGAGATATCGCCATGCACCATGCCAACGCTGTCGAGCGTGCGAAGCGCGCTGAGCAGCGAACGGCCCATCTCTCGCAGCACTTTTTCGGAAAGAACCCGTTCCTCGTTGCGTTCAAGCACTGCCGCAAGCGACTCACCGGGCTCATCGGGCATCAACAGATACGCGGTGCCGTTAGCTTCGGCGTAGTGACTGACGCGTCGGATGTGCGGATCACGCAGCGCAGACAGCGACTGGGCCTGATGCAAAAAACCGGCCAGACCGGTCTCAAAAGAATCACCCGTCATGTCGCCGGCGGCGACAACGGTCACGTTATCCTGTGCTCGCTCGGCGCGAAGAAGCGGAAAATATTCCTGGATAATGACCGTTTCCGCGCGACGCCCGTCGCGCGCTCGGTAGGTGTTACTGAACTCGTCGGAGTGAAGCAGCTCGAGCACCACAATGGCGTCCAGCCGCGATCCTCGCTTGAGTGTTCTGCTTGGGGGTAAACGACCGCTCATCCATCGAATTGTGCAGCCTGCGCAGGCGCTGGTCTACCGGCATTGGCCGAAACAACCCCGCAGATCCGGGTGAACTGGCCATTTGGGTTTAACAACCTACCTTTTCCATGTACAGACCCGAGGTTGGACGTTTTTTAGACATGGCTTTTTTCGACGACATTACCCGACTGCTGCAATCGACCAACACCCCCGATGCACACTCGGCCTGCACCAGTCCGAAGACCGTCGTTATCGTCAGCAACGTGCTGACGGTTTCAGAGTTTGAAGTATTCAGAATTGCCTATCGTCAGTGGTTCGGGGTTGAGGCGGCCGATCAGGACCTGCACCAGTCGTTTACCCGTTATATCTTCTCGCGGCAGATGCCCCACTGGGTGCGCCACTTCTGCGCAACAATCCTCAGCCTGCATCGCAGCGGCAGCCTCGAGGCCCATGAATTTACCGGCCAACGAGATCGCCGCGCCGGAATGTCAAAGAATATTCTCATCGCATAACCACGCTGTTTTAGCCGGTGCTCATTCGCCCGCCGTATATCAGTTTGCCGTATAATTGAGCTCGTAAACCCCGCACGTCAGGTCTTCACCCACGCCATGAATTTTGAAAGAGTCGTCTTCGCGTTCTTTGTGCTGCTGGCGCTGACGCTCAACTTTGGTTTCTTCTACGGCGACCCGTCTGACCCCGGCCATCATCACCAGTACGAACTGTGGGCCGCTCTCGTTGTCAGCGTGCTGACGACCATTCTCAAAATTGGTGACAAGAGCTGGCAGGGATCCATGCTGCTTGCCGCAAGTCTCGTTGCCGACGTGCAGCTCATCGCGGCAAGCCTGGTCTGGTTGTTTGCAACGCCGATGGCGGACGGCGCCTTGAGCCCGTCGACGATGGCGACCATCGTCTCTTTATCCGGCGGCGCCCTCATCGCCAACATTGTTTCGGCCATGATCCTGCTGATCGAGACGGTTACCGACCGACGCTGAAGTCTGAACTTATCGCGTCCCCCGCCCGATGGCATATCGACAACCCAGAGACACAAACACGCACCCGGTGATCTTTTTGATCCTGCGGCGGATGCGTATTCCGCTGCTTGTTCTTATTTTTGTCTACGCCGTCGCTGTGCTGGGTTACGTACTCATACCCGGTGTGGACGAACAGGGTGAACCGTATCGCATGAGTTTTTTCCATGCGTTTTACTTTGTCAGCTTCATGGGCTCGACGATTGGATTTGGTGAACTGCCACACCCTTTCACTCACGATCAAAGACTCTGGACGCTCGTTACGATCTACGCCACGGTTATCAGCTGGCTGTACGCCATCGGTACCGTGATCTCGCTGCTCCAGGACCCGGTATTCAGACGCGCGCTTACGCACAACCAGTTTGTGCGCAGCGTCAAACGGATGTCCCAGCCCTTTTATCTCGTCTGCGGTGCAGGCGACACAGGCACCATGGTGATTCGCGCGCTGACCGATCGTGGTATCCGGGCGGTTGCGGTTGATCGAGACCAGAACGTTGTCGATTCGCTGCAGCTGGAACATTTTGTGCGACATGTGCCGGCCGCCATGGCCGACGCATCGCAATCCCAGGTGCTGCTTGATGCCGGTCTCAAGCATCGCAACTGTGCGGGACTGCTGGCGCTCACTCTGTCCGATGATGTCAATCTCAAAGTCGCGATCACCGCCAAGCTTCTTAACCCGCGCTTGATGGTCATCTGCCGCGCTGAAACCGAAGACGCGGCGCGCAACATGGCCTCGTTCCTGGATATCACTGGACAGAAATCCGGCCACCGGGACTACATCATCAATCCGTACGAAGCGTTCGCCGAAACGCTGAAAACCAACATGTCGGCACCCGCCCGTGCCGAGATTCGCGGACTGCTGACCGCGGTGCCCGGCTCAAAAGTGATCGCCGCTAAATCGCCGCCCGTGGGTCGATGGCTGGTCTGCGGCTACGGACGCTTTGGCAAAGCCGTCAACCGCGTCCTGACCGAACTTGGCAGCACGACAACAATTATCGAGCTTGATCCCGAACGCACAAACTCGCCCGCGGGCTCTATCAAGGGACGCGGTACAGAAGCGATAACACTGCGCGAAGCCGGCATCGAGCGCGCCGACGGTCTCGTCGCCGCAACGGACGATGACACCAACAATCTTTCGATCGTTCTCACGGCGACGGACCTGCTGCCCGACCTTTATTCCATTGCCCGGCAGTCACGCACGGAAAACACGGCAATCTTCAGAGCCGCGAAACTGCCTCTCGTTTTTCAGAGCTCGGAAATCATCTCCAGTCGAATTCTCGAGGCGATCATGACGCCGCTCACCGAAGACTTCCTGAGTCGGCTACCGGAGCAGTCCCCTCGCTGGATTGAATCGCTGTACCAGACGATGCATGAACTCGCCGGGGGCACGTCGACCCACGGCGCCGATCATGCCGGCAAGCAGCGTGATCACCTCACCGCGCCCGAAACCTGGGTGCTGGCGCTGCACAGTCGTGAATACCCGGTTGTGTGTCAGTATCTTGAAGACAATGAGCTTCGGCTCGGTGATCTCCTGCGCAACCCCCAGGCGCGCAACAATCAGCTCACCGCAACCGTGCTGATGATCAAGCGCCGCAACGAGCGCGTGATGACGCCTGAACTATCCGAACGACTTCAGATTGGTGATGAACTTCTGATCGCCGGCAACAACGAAGCCCGCGCAAGAATGCGTGCGACGCTTACCGATTCGGTAACGCTCGAGTACTGCTCCACAGGTAAAAGACTCGCACGTGGCTGGCTTTGGAAAAAACTTGTCGGGAGAACCACCTAGTAACCGTGATGAACCCGTGATGTTTTTTATGGTCCAATATTTGTACATCACGTCGAGCCTTATCCCAATGAAAACGACTTCAGCTCAATACGCCCAGGCAGACGCCAGGACATCTTCACGCCTTGTTACCTGCGTCGCCGCATTGATCGCCACAGTTCTCATGCCGCTTGCCCACGCGGGCGAGGTCAGGTTTTCGTCCGGTGATAAACAGGTTGCTCTGGTCGAGCTTTACACCTCGGAAGGCTGCAGCAGCTGCCCGCCCGCCGAACGCTTCATGTCGACTTTTCTTGATGACCGCACGCTGTGGAAGTCAGTAGTGCCGGTTGCCTTTCACGTCGACTACTGGGATTACATTGGCTGGAAAGACCCCTACGCAAGTCCCGATTACACCAAACGCCAGCGCGAGCACGCCTGGCGCCTTGGCATGGGCACGATCTATACACCTGGTTTTTTCGCGGCCGGCAGCGAATGGCGCAAATGGCGCCGCACCAACCCGACCATTCCCGAGTCAACGCCCGGGGAGCTGGATGTCGTGGTTAATGACGGACGAGTCACGGCGACGTTCACGCCCAAAGGCGTAGAGGCAGACAAGCGCTTCACGGTACACATCGCCGTACTCGGATTTGATCTGCAGTCATCGGTGGACCGCGGTGAAAACGCCGGACGCACGCTTGAGCACGATTTTATTGTTCTCGGGGACAACGCGACGGCGCTTAAAGCTTCCGCCGACGGCAAGCACAGCGCCGAACTCGATTTGCCAACGCTACGCGCCGAGTCCAAAAAACGAGCCCTCGCGGCCTGGGTCAGCTACAGCCAGGACCCCGAGCCACTTCAGGCTACAGGTGGGTGGCTGACACAGGTTGAAAACTGACGCACACGGGTAAATACCCTGCGCGGGCATCGAGCCCGCGCGCCTGCGTTGTCAGTGGGCCAGAAAGACCGGGATCGTTGCCTCGTCGAGAATGTGACTGGTCGCCCCGCCAAAAATCATCTGCCTTAGCCGACTCTGGGTAAAGGCACCCTTGATCAGCAGATCGGCGTCATAGCTTTTGGCGTGGGCCAGAATCGCCGCTCCCACGTTGGCGCGGTTTTCCAGATGCGTCGTCGTCGCAACAATGCCGTTGCGCTGCAGATGGCGCGCCACGTCATCGCCCGAGGGTCCCGGCACGATGCCGCCCTCAACGCTCACAACCTCAACCGAACTGGCGCGCTCAAGAATCGGCCTTGCCAGTGCGATGCAGCGCGCGGTTTCGGTACTGCCGTTCCACGCAATCACGACGCGATCCGTTGCGGCGTTGGCAGCCTCGTCACTCGCCGCGAGCACGACCGGTCGACCGGACTCGAACAGTCCCGCCTCAACGGCCGCTTTCCAGTCGTGGCCCGACGTGCCGTCTCGGCGATCGAGCACGATAAGGTCATAACTTCGACCGACTTCGCCAATGACCTGACTCTCAACACCATCGAACTCGGCCCATGCCGCCGTCACGGTGGTGCTCGCTCCATCGAGGTCGTCAAGCACCTCGATACCGTCTGCGGACATTCTTGCATCAAAGGACTGACGCGCACTCTCGCCCTGCTGTCGCCCCTCCTCTGCCATGCGCGTGACGTAGTCTCCGGGCACCGTAATGCCTTCACCAGCGACGATGGGCGGTAACGGTCTGACGTGCACCACCTGAATATGTCCCGCCTGTTTTTGACTCAGGGCAATTGCAAAGTCGGCGGCCGGCCCGACCGGTCCCTTTGCTGACACCGGCAACAGTACAGTTTTCATTCGTGAGCACTCCAGATCGCGATCAACTGTCTGCATCATAACTCAACGGCGCGCGGTGGACAGAACGGCAGGATCCCGTAAACTCGCGCGACAGTTGTCGGACCGCGATTCGCCTGACGATCATCATGATCTACCTGAAAGAACACAATCTGCTCTTCCTCAAGCCGTTTAAAACGGCGGGCACGAGTGTCGAGATCGCGCTGTCATGCAACGCCAGCGTATCCGACATCGTCACGCCGTTTGGCGGTCACCTCGATGATGAATTTAAACGCATCGACCTCGGCGGTCAGATGCCCTGCAACTGGGCCGTCGACAACGACGTCGACGCGCAATACCGCAAAAAGCTCAAGGTCCTGCGCACCCTCGACAAACTCGGACGCCTCGAAGACGGTGCGCCGGTGCTCTACGCCGATGAAGATGTAAAGTATTCCAGCCACATGACGCCGCCGAAACTTGCGCAGACGGACGGCGCCGAACTCTTGCGCAGCGCCACCTACGTGACCATGTCGCGCCATCCGTACGAGCAGGTCATGTCGCTCGCAAGCTGGCGCAACCAGCGCAATCCGAACTTCAATCTGCCCCACGCGATCGATCAGATCATCAAAACCGATCGCCGTCAGACCAACCAGGTGTTTTACTTTGACGACGATCAGCTGCTGCCGGATTTTGTCATTCGCTACGAACACCTCGACGAAGACCTTCAGACTCTTGAATCAAAATTTGATCTGAAACTCCGAGACAGTCTTCCGGTGACAAAACGCAATCTGAAAAAACAGGCCCGCCCTGCCACCGAGGTAATGACCGATGAACAAAAGGAAGCCTGCTATCTTGCCTTTGGGAACATTTTTGATGCGCTGGGTTACGAACGCTGACATGAATCATCTGTATCGCTTGCTAGCAGGAGTCTGTGTACTCGCGCTGGTCACAGGCTGCGCGGTATCACCGCGACACGATGGCCCGCTTGGGGGCGCAATCGAGCTCTCGCAGCTTCCGGGCTGGAGCGAAGATTCCCACTCCGAGGCCTGGCCTGCGTTCATCGCAAGCTGCAGCGCGGGCAAGCGGCTGAACAACCCGGCGCTCGTCGCCGTATGCGCCAAAGCCGCCGCCCTGACCAATCCCACCGATCGCACAGTTGCGGACTTCTTCAAAGCCCACTTCGTGGCCCGGCCCGTTTCTGCAGCTGACGGACCGACCGGACTGATTACCGGCTACTACGCGCCGCTGCTCAAGGGCTCACTGACGCCGAGCGCCCGCTACCCCTACCCGCTATACGCCTCACCCAAAGATCTGATCACCGTTGAACTCGCCGATCTCTTCCCCGAACTCAAGGGCAAACGGGTTCGCGGGCGCCTGCAGGGCAACAAGCTGGTTCCCTACTTCACGCGTGAACAGATCGATTCCGGCACCAGTCCGCTGGCGGGCGAGGAACTGCTGTGGGTCGACAGCGCGGCCGAGGCGTTCTTTTTGCAGGTCCAGGGATCAGGACGCGTGCGCCTGGAAGACGGCCGTATCGTCGGCGTCGGCTACGCGAATCAAAACGGGCAACCGTATGTGTCGATCGGACGTGAGCTCGTGCGGATGAACGAAATCCCGCTCAAGGAGGTGAGCCTTCAGAGCATTCGCAAATGGCTCGACGACAATCCGGACCGCGCCGCTGAGCT